>JBAQHL010000063.1:0-24244 GCA_049288295.1 Desulfobaccales bacterium | reverse complement strand
ATCTATCCTTACGGCGACACGCTGTCGTGGTAGGTGAATTTGCCGTCTTTAATTTTGAGAATGACTGCGCTCTTGGTGGGGTCGCCGGTGCCGGTGAATTTCATCTTGCCGGTCACCCCTTCGAATTCCGAGATGGAGGCGAGCGCGTCCCGGACCTTCTGCCTGTCGAGGGACCCGGCCTTGGCGATGGCGGCCAGGAGCAGTTGACCGGAATCATAGGTCAGGGCGGCCACGTCATCAGGCTTTTTGCCGTATTTGGCCTCATAAGCCTTGATAAATTTCTGGGCTTTTTCCGTGGCGATGTCCGGGGCGTAGTGGGTGCTGAAAAAGCAGCCTTCCAGGTCCTTGCCCCCCAGAGTCAAAAGTTCGCTGCTCCCCCAGGAATCGGATCCGATGAGGGAGCAGGTGGTGCCCAGACGCCGGGCCTGCTGGGCCTGGAGGGGCACCTCGTTGTAATAATTGGGGAGAAACAGGACATCCGGATTGGCGGCCTTGATCTTGGTAAGTTGGGAGGAAAAGTCCTTGTCGTCCTTGGTATAGGATTCAAAGGCCACCACCTTGCCGCCCATTTTTTCAAAGGATTTCTTGAAAAACTCGGCAATGCCCTTGTTGTATTCCGAGGCCACATCGTACAGAACTGCGGCGTTTTTGGCTTTCAGGTTATCCCAGGCGAACTTGGCCATGACTTCCCCCTGAAAGTCGTCCAAAAAGCAGGCCCGAAAGACGTATTTCATGTTTTCCGTGGTCTTGGGGTTGGTGGACCAGGGACTGATCATGATGACTTTGGCGTCTTCGCAGATGCGGGCCGCGGGGATGGCGTTGCCGGAGGCATTGGGGCCCAGAATGGCCAGGACATTGTTCTGGCTGATGAGCTTTTTGGCCACGGCCGCGGCTGATTCCGGTTTGTCCTCGTTGTCTTCGATGAACAGGGTGATGGGCCACTTCTTGTCGCCCAGTTTCAGACCGCCGTCGGCGTTCACCTGCGCGGCCAGGAGTTCCGCGGCTTTTTTGCAGGAATCGCCCACGGTGGGCTTGCTGCCCGTGATTTCGGCGTTGACTCCGATCCTGATGTCATTGGACTCTTTGGGGGCGCAGCCGCCGAGGAAAAGGATGCACATGAATAGAACTAAGGTCGTCCATGTCGGCCAGTTCATAAAGGTCTCCTTCCTATCTTAGGATAAGAGCCGTCCAGTCAGGGGCAGACCCATGACCAGGGCGTTTGCACTCTATCAGAGAGGGACCCGGCGCGTCAACTTGAAAGGGAAACCAGCGATGGCCTGTGACTTACAGGGCTGGAATGTGGAAAAATCCGGGGTTAGTTTTGGCTAACCGCAAGAAAACCCTGGATTTCCTTGTAACCTCATGGAAGAATAAAGAAATCGAGGCAAACGGGAGCAATCATGACGGAGCGGAAAAGCGACTTATTAAAGAAGATTTACCTTTTTTCCGGTCTCGGGGACAAGGACCTGGAAACCCTGGCTCAGATTGCCATCAGCCGGAACTTTCCCCGGGAGACCACCATCTTCTGGGAGGGGAAAGAATCCCTGGGTTTTTACATCCTGATCAAGGGCCTGGTGAAGCTGGTGAAAAGCTCCTGGGACGGCAAGGAATACATCCTGCGTCTGGTGTCCCCCGGAGAAACCATGGGAGAGGCGGCGGTGCTGGCCGAATCCAGTTATCCGGTCTCGGCCATCAGCCTGGAGGACAGCCATACCCTGTTTTTCCCCAAGGCAAACTTCCTCAACCTTATCACCGCTTCTCCCCGGTTGGCCAGGAATATGATGGCCACCATGAGCCATCTTCTCTACCACCTGACCCGGCAACTGGAGGACCTTTCCCTGAAGGAAGTATCGGCCCGTCTGGCCAAGTACCTCCTGGAGCGCTGTGAGGAGAATCACGGGAAAGTGGCCAAAGGCTTAAGTTTTGATTTGCCTGTTACCAAGACCCATCTGGCGGCTTACCTAGGAACTATCAGTGAAACCCTCTCTCGAACCCTGGCCCGATTCAAGGCCTTGGGAGTAATACAGGTCGACAAGAGCCGCATAACCATAGGAGACGCAGAACTCCTGAAAAAAATCGTCACGGGCGTAAAAGTGTGACTTGTAATATTAAAGAAAAAAATGAGTAAATGACAATTACGGGGAAAAAGAGCTTGACAGACTACTGGTTATTCTTTAATAAAAAGATAATGGTGAGTGATTCAATTAGCTACCTTCACCGGTTCCCAAAAAATAAAAGAAAGGATTTTCCCAATGTCAACAGAACTTCTTAAGCTAACAGCTCAGATTGTCATGTCTCATGCCTCTATGAGTGAACTTACTCCCAAAGAACTGGTGGAGGAGATCAAAGAGGTCTACCATTTATTGTCTTCATTGGAGGGCGGGCTGGCGCTGGCCGGTGAAGGTGAGGCAGCAGCCCAGGAAGCCAAACTGGTTAAAAAGCCTTCCATTCCCCTGCAGGACATCGTCAAGGAAAAATATGTTGTTTGTCTGGAATGCGGCAAGCAGATGCGCACCCTGAAGGCCCACCTGCGGAAGGCCCATCAATTGACGCCCAAGGATTACTATCGCCGGTATAACCTCGATCCCAAGAAGTTCCCCCTGGTCTGCAGGGAATACTCCGAGCAGCGCCGCAAGCTGGCCAAGGAGAAGGGGTTGGGGGCCAAAGGTTTCGGGCGCCGCAAAGCTACCTGATTAATTTTGACCGCATCAGGGCCAGGCGCCACCGGCTGGCGCAGCCGAAAAAGGGACCCGTTGCGGTCCCTTTTGTATTTATTCAGGGAACCTTCTTGTGGATACTTGAGTTTTCCCCGGTGGAGGGATAAATTTACCCATTATGAGACTCCCCCTAAATTGGTTGAAAGAATTTGTCGACATTCCGGCGACCCCCGAGGTATTGGCCGACCGGCTTACCCTCGCGGGTTTTGAGGTGGAAGGGATAGAGAAGTTTGCCCCTGATTTTTCCGGAGTGGTGGTGGGCCGCGCCGCCAGGGTGGAGCCCCATCCCAACGCCGACCGCCTGACTGTGGTGGAGGTAGAGGACGGCCGGCGCACCTATCAGGTGGTCTGCGGCGCCCCCGACGTCACGGCCGGCCGCATTTATGCCTTTGCGCCCCCCGGCGCCACCATTTCCCAGGGCCGCGAACTTAAAGCCGTCAAGCTCCGGGGCATTGTTTCCGAGGGCATGCTCCTGGCTGAGGACGAACTGGGGGTCTCCAGCGACCACGCCACCCTCATGGCCATTCCCCAGGCCCTTGCCCTGGGCCGGGACCTGGGGGAAGCCCTCCAGTTTGCGGACGTGGTCCTGGAGGTGGGCGTCACTCCCAACCGGCCTGACTGCCTGAGCATCCTGGGTCTGGCCCGGGAGGTGGCGGCCATTTTTCGCCAACCCCTGCGCCTCCCGGAAGTTGATTTTCCCGAGGCCGGCGAGACCATAGACCAGTTCGCCAAGGTGACCATCCTGGATGCGGTGGCCTGTCCCCGCTACGCCGCGCGCCTGGTGACGGGCCTTAAGGTGGGGCCGTCTCCCTTCTGGATGCGCCATCGCCTGCAGCTGGCCGGCTTACGAGCCATCAACAACCTGGTGGACGTCACTAACTATGTGCTCTGGGAGTTGGGCCAGCCCCTCCATGCCTTTGATTTTGACCGCCTGCGCGGGGGTGAGATCGTGGTGCGCCTCCCCCGGTCCGGAGAGGAAACCTTTGTCACCCTGGACGGCCAGGAGCGCCAGGTGCACCCTGAGACCCTGTTCATCTGCGATGCGGAACGGCCCGTGGCCCTGGCCGGGATTATGGGCGGCCAGGAATCCGAAGTGACAGCAGACTCTCACCGGGTCCTCATTGAAAGCGCCTACTTCAACCCGCCCCACATCCGCCGGGCTGCCAAGCGCCTGGGGCTGAGCACCGAGTCCTCTTACCGCTTCGAACGGGGGGTGGACCCCGAGGGGGTCATCAGGGCCCTGGAGCGGGCCGCCCAACTCATGGCGGCGCTGGGGGGCGGTCAGGTGGTCAAGGGCAGGATTGACGCTTATCCCAACCCCGTGCCCCGTCCCCGTCTCTCCCTGCGGATTTCCCGGGCCAACCAGGTGATCGGCGCTTCTTACTCGCAGGAGATGGTGGAAAGCCTCCTCAGCGGCCTGCATCTCCCCGCCCTCGCCCTGGATCAGGACACCCTGGTGGTGCAGGTCCCTTCCCACCGGGGAGATCTGGAGCGGGAAATCGACCTCATCGAAGAGGTGGCCCGTTTGGGGGGCTACGATACTATCCCGGTGACCCTGCCCGAGGGAGTGGTGGCCACGCCCAGACCCACGCTGGCGACGCGCCTGGGACGGGAAGCCAGGGAAATCCTGTTGGGCCAGGGATTTTTCGAGGTGGTCACCTATTCCTTTCAGTCCGAGCGCCTGGAGGGTTTGCTCCGGGCCGGGCAGGCCGCGCCTCCCCTGTACCTGGCCAATCCCCTGAGCGAAGAACAGGCCCTGATGCGCACCTCCCTTTTGCCGGGTATTCTGGATATGGTGCGCCGCAACATCTTGAAACAAAATCTGGATGTGCGCCTTTTTGAACTGGCCAAGGTCTTCGCGCCCCAACCGGGGGCCGACCTCCCCCGGGAGGAGGAATGGCTGGTGGGGGTGATGTACGGCAGCCGGGCCGAGGTCTCCTGGCACGCCCAGGCCGCCAACGTGGATTTTTATGACCTCAAAGGTGTGGCGGAAAAGCTGCTGGAAGGTTTGTTGGTCCGGGACGTGAATTTTTCAGCCGAAGGCCTGCCGCCTTATTTCCGGTATGGGGCCGCAGTGCTGGCCGGGGATGAGACCCTGGGCTGGGTGGGGGAACTCCTGCCCACGGTGAGTGAGCGCCTAGACCTCGAGGGTGCGCTCCTGGTTTTTTTGCTGGATTTTGCCGCGCTGTGCAGGCGGGCCGAGGCCTTTCCCCTGTACACGTCGCTTCCCCGGTACCCGGCGGTTTACCGGGATGTGGCCCTGGTCCTGCCTGAGGCTGTGCCTGCGGGCCAGGTGGGGCAGGCCTTACGCCGCCACGGGGCTCCCTGGCTGGAGGAGGCCCAGCTTTTTGATGTCTACGCGGGTCAGCCCATCCCGGAGGGGAAGCGCAGCCTGGCCTTCCACCTCACCTACCGGGACCCGGAACGCACCCTCACCGACGAGGCCGTGGATAGGCACCACGAAGCCCTCATCAAAACCCTGGCCCAGGAACTGGGCGCAGAGTTGCGGTAAGCTTGATTGGAGGTGTGGCTTCACCCGTTTGACACCGGGGTAATTAGGAAGCCGAGGTGTTCATGGCTGGAGAATTAACCGCGGGCGTTAAGATTTACCGCCCGGTTTGTTGCCCGGGTCCTGGAGAGCAGCGGGCTCTGGTACTGGAAACCCCCACTATGGAACACTTCGATGACGACACGGTCATGCTCCGGGCCAAGTCGAACGGAGGTACACCTCCCTTATGGCAGGTCGTGTCCTGGGACGAGGAGGGCGGCCGGGTCTGCGTTTGCGATGAACCCATCCCCGCTGACTGGACCTTCTTTGAGGTCATCTTTGCAGATGTCAACTTTGTGGCGGTCTCGCCGGTGGTGGGAGACGTGGAGGAATTAATAAGGAACCAGCAAACGTAGGGCGGGAAAACGAGAGCGCCTCCCGCCTTGGGGAAGCCCTATAAGCGGGAGCACAGGCATCTTGCCTGTGCCACAGGCGGGACGCCTGAGCTCCCAAGTTTGACCGGTAGCACGGGCATCCTGCCCGTGTTTGGATGGGCTGGACGCCCATCCTCCCGTGCTTAGGGAAGAAGCAAGCCTAAGGCGGGAAAGCGTCGCGCCTCCCGCCTTGGGGAATCCTGGCGCGCGACAGTTGCTAACCTGTACAGACCGAGACGAGGGCGGATGGGCGCCTGAGATCGAACCAGTGGTAACTGGGAGGCCCTTGACCGAGGACATCCCCCAAAAGCAGTTTTATACCATCGGCGAGGTGAGCCGCATCACCGGGGTGCGGCCCCATGTGCTGCGCTATTGGGAAAGCCGGGGCAAAATCCTGCGCCCCACCCGCCGCAAGTCCCGGCACCGGCTCTACCGTCCCGCCGACATCCAGCTTATCTTTGAGCTCAAGCGCCTCCGTGAAGAAGAAAAAATGACCCTGCCGGCCATGCAGCGCCAGCTCAAGGACCAGGTGGGCCACTATCACCGCACCCGCCACCTGCCGACCCCGCCGCCCCCTGCCTTCTCCCAGGTCAGCCACCCGGTGCTGGCCCTTCTCCAGGAAATCCGCCGGGAACTTTTGGACCTGAAGGAACTTTTGGAATGAGAGCTTTTTTGGTTCCCCTGGCTCACAAGCAATCTCCTGTTACGAAAAGTATCAAGTCCAAAGTCCAGGGTCCAAAGTCCAAAGTAAGGTGCGCACTGCACACCAAGATGGCGGGTGGGACGCCTGCCGTTGACTCTTCATGTTTTCGAGAGGGCCTCAGGGGCTAATTCCTGCAGGGGAACCTGGTAATCCTTTCCTTGATGTGCTTGAGGAGATGAAAGTTGTAGGGCGGGAAAGCGCAGCGCATCCCGCCTTTAGGCGTTCGGTCCAACCGGCTGGCGGGCCCCAGACACTTCTTCAGCCACTCGGGAACCCAAGCCCTTTTTTACCAGAATTTCAATTTGCTTTTGATTTTTTCCCAAATGCCGGGAGGCGGTGCAGCCTCCGGGGCTGCCTTCTTCGGAGGCTTTTTCTCATCGGGAGACTTTTTCTCATCCGGCGGCGGGGCCTTTTCCTCCCCTGCCGCCACCGTGGGTGGAATAACTATTTCTGGTGTTTTTTCCTCTGCGTCCGCCGCGGGCTTCTTGTCGGCTTTTTTCGCAGGAGGCGGGCAGGGCGGGGCTCTTCGGGCTCGCGTTCGTTGTTCGGGCTCGACGTGCACGTAATGAGGCATGTCTCCCAGGCCCATCTGTGACCTGAGGAAATTCAGGCGCTGGTTCACCATGGCGGCCAGGCCCGTGTACAGGGCCTGACCCCGGATATGGGAATTCAAAAAGATATAGCGGCTAAAGGCCAGCTCGAACTTGCCCGAGCGCAGCAGATCCTCGGTTTCTGCATAAAATTTGAGGGCGCCGACGCTGCGCAATTCCCCCGCAAACTGGTGGTCATCGCTCCCCTGGAACCGGGGCTTGTCCTCTCCTTTCTCCCTGGCCGGCAGTATTCCCGGACCCAGGATCATGAAGCCCCCCAGGACCAGGACGCCACCCCAACGCTTTATCTGAGAAAACATTTTTCCTCTGATCCTCTTGCAAAATGTAGCCGCAGGCTTCAGCCTGGGCTTGCATAGGCTGGAAAGCCTGTGCCATCGGGTCTTAACTTATCAACCAAGAAACATAATCAGCTTTTTAGTGAATTTTGCAAGAGGCTCCTCTGAGATGGCTTTCGGCAACCACGAAAAAAAACTTAAGGGCAGGAGGTGACAGGAAGGATTATGGACACTATTTTACAAAAAAGTTATGTGTTTTGGTTTAAGTCAAAAGCCCTCCCGACAACCGTGGTTATAGTTTGAACAAATGCAGCAGTTCCGAGGCCGCCACCAGTCGGCGACGAAATAAACCCTACACAATTAAAGGTTCAGTCAGGAGGATAAAAGTATGTTTTGTTATCAGTGTGAGCAGGCAGCCAAAGGCGAAGGGTGCACCGTCCTGGGGGTGTGCGGCAAAGACCCCAAGGTGGCCGCTCTCCAGGATCTGTTAATCTATGCCTTACAGGGGTTGTCCCAGGTGGCCGTGGCCGGCCGCAAGGTCGGCATCAGCGACCGGGACGTCAATGTTTTCACCTGCGAGGCCAGCTTTTCCACCCTCACCAACGTGGATTTTGATCCCCAGCGTTTTGTCACCTGGATCAACCAGTGCGTCAAACTCCGGGAGGAACTCAAAGCCAAGGTCAAGGCCGCGGGCGGCAATGTGGAGTTCCCGGCGAGCGGCCCCGCCACCCTCCAGCCCAAGGGCACCACAGAAGAGTTAGTGGCCCAGGGGGAAGAGCACGGCCTCAAATCCTATCCGGCCCCCGACGCCGACGCCCTGTCTCTGAAGCACATCCTGCTGTTCGGCATCAAGGGCGTGTGCGCCTATGCCGATCACGCCAGGATTCTGGGTCAGGAGGATGACAAGGTCTACGCCTTCATCCATGAGGCTTTGGTGGCCACGGCCGACCCGACCCTGGCCGTTCCCGACCTTATCCCCATGGTCCTCAAGTGCGGTGAGATTAATCTCAGGGCCATGGAACTCCTGGACGCGGGCAACACCGGCCGCTACGGCCATCCGGTGCCCACCCAGGTGCCCCTGGGACACAAAAAAGGCAGGGCCATCCTGGTTTCCGGCCATGACCTCCTGGACCTGGAGGAAATCCTCAAGCAGAGCGAAGGCAAGGGCATTTATGTCTATACCCACGGGGAGATGCTGCCTTGCCACGGCTATCCGGAACTCAAGAAATACTCCCATTTTTATGGACACTTCGGCACGGCCTGGCAGAACCAGATTAAGGAATTCCCCCAATTCCCCGGCCCCATCGTCATGACCACCAACTGCATACAGCGGCCGGTGGAGTCCTATGCCGAACATATTTTCACCCGGGGCCTGGTGGGTTGGCCCGGCGTCAAGCACATACCGGACCTTAATTTTGCGCCGGTAATTCAAAAAGCCTTGGAGATGCCCGGTTTTCAGGAAGACAGCAACGGCAAGACCGTCATGGTGGGCTTTGCCCGCAACACCGTCATGGGGGTGGCCGGCAAGGTCATCGACGCGGTGAAGGCCGGGGCCATCAAGCACTTCTTCCTGGTGGGCGGCTGCGACGGCGCCAAGCCCGGGCGCAGTTACTACACCGAGTTTGTGGAAAAAACCCCCAAGGACACGGTGGTCCTCACCCTGGCCTGCGGAAAATTTCGCTTCTTCGACCAGGAACTGGGGGACATCGGCGGCATTCCCCGGCTCCTCGATGTGGGCCAGTGCAACGACGCCTACTCCGCCGTCCAGATCGCCGTGGCCCTGGCCAACGCCTTCGGCGTGGGCGTCAATGATCTGCCCCTGTCCATCATCTGCTCCTGGTATGAACAGAAGGCGGTGGCCATCCTGTTGACCCTCCTGTATCTGGGCATCAAGGACATCCGCCTGGGGCCGACCCTGCCGGCCTTTGTCACCCCCAACGTCCTGGACGTTCTGGTGAAAAACTTCGACATCAAACCCATCTCCACCCCTGATGAGGACCTGAAGACCATCCTGGGGTAAGTTTTTAAATAAATCATTTGGGAGAGGGGGCCAGAGGTCGCGGACCCCTGTCCCTTTCCTAAAAAATCTTTGCCAAAGATTAAAAAGGCAGGGCCCGCTGCGGTCCTGCCTTTTTTCGGTAAAACCTCGACAACGAGGCGCCAGTGATTATATTGTCAACAATCAGTGCCATTCTCCTGAAAGCCTATAATTACTGAGGCAAAATGATACGCCTCCGCCCCCCCGAAAGTATTTACCAGGCTCATGGAGCCATTCAAAACGGCGTCTTTACGGGCCGCTGGCATTTCTCCTTTGATGACTATGCCGACCCCGAGTTTGTGCAGTTTGGGACACTTAGGGTGTTCAACGACGACACCCTTTCTCCCGGGTCCACCTGGCCCCTCCACCCCCACCGCAACATTGAAGTGGTGACCTACTGCGCCGGCGGGGAATTCCTTCATGCCGATGAACACGGTGAGGGAAAAATCCTCCAGAAAGGCTGGGTGCAGCACACCACGGTGGGGAAGGGCATGTACCACGCGGAAATCAACAACCGGGCCGATGAACCCATGCGGTTTATCCAGATGTGGTTTCTGCCCTGGGAAAAGGACCTGACCCCGGCCTTGCAGCAAAAAGCCGTGACGCCGGCCGAACGGACCAACCGGTTCCTGCCCCTGGTGGGCAACAACCTGCCGGGGGCCCTGCCCATCAATTCCCAGGCCCGGGTGTTTTCCTGCTTAATTACTCCCGGACACAGCCCCACCCACACCGTTGCTCCCGGCCAGGGCGTTTACCTCTATGTTCTGGGGGGCGGGCCGGCAAGCCTGAACGGCCGGGTGCTGCCGGCCCTGGCTGCGGCCATGGTCACAGACGAGCCGCACCTGGAAGTGACAGCCGAGGAGGAGGCGGAACTTCTCCTGGTTCAGGTCCGGTTGTAGTGCGGCTTGGGTTGGATTTGGTCTTAATCAGGTTAAACTCGAAGCACAAAGGAAAAACCCGCAAATCATGGCCAATAACCTGTCGGTGAAAACTGTGTCTTTGACATTTGCCGCCGGCGTCCTGGGCGGCCTGGCCAACAGCCTGGCGCTCTGGCTGTTCGGCGCGGTGGGCATAAACCAACTTCTGGGAGTGGCCCTGGCCCCCCAGCTCACGCCGGCCTGGCTCTATCCCCGGCTGGTGTGGGGCGGCCTCTGGGGCTGGCTCTTTCTTCTCCCCTTCCCCAGGCTCACCTATCCTTCCCGGGGATACGTTTACAGTTTGGGACCCTCCCTGGTCCAGATTTTTCTGGTGTTTCCCTTCGTGGCCCAAAAGGGGATAGGGGGTGTGGAGCTTGGTTATCTCACCCCCCTACTGGTTTTATTTTTCAATGCCGTCTGGGGGCTATTTACCGCCATGTGGCTGAAGTGGTCGATGTCTTCCTGAGTCAAATTTAAGAACTCTATTCCGAAAATAATTCTCGTAGGGCGCGTTTTACGCGCCAAAATTGGTGCGTGAAATGCACCCTACATTAATTTTTATAAATTTTCTTAATATTGGGTGGTCCAAAGGACCATGAACGACTGCGAAAGTCCCAGAACCTGTCACAAAGCGACCGAAGAGCACGTCTCTCCAGGAGCACCTGTGGAAAGAGGGGGCCCCTTTCCCCATGAACTCACCATAAAAATTTCTGGTAAAATCATGGAGAACAGCCGCCCCCGGCTGTATTTAGCAGGCGAGGGCACTGCTCTAAAATAGATTGATTAATTGAGGAGCTTTTGAGGCCACCTCCAAATGAAAAAGGCGGGCACGGAGGCCCGCCCTACCATCCAGGGTTGTGTTATACCCCGCCTCACAACCCCTTCTTTTCAAACCAGTAGAACAGCCCCAGGGTGGCGGCAATCATGACCAGGATGACGGGCCAGTGGTTCACGCCCAGGACCTGGGGCAGGGTGATCTTCCCCAGATTCCCCCAGGCAAGGACCGTTCCTTTCAGGAAGGGATAGGCTTCCGCAAAGAGGGCCGCGCCCAGGAGCATCCCGACAATACCCCAGAGGGCCCCGTAGCGCCCTTCTCCCACGGCGCCTACGGCCGTGCCGGGGCAAAAGCCGAACAGGCCCCAGCCCACTCCGAACAAGAGGCCGCCCACGATGTTGCCCCCCAACTCCGTGGGTTTCAGGGAAAGTTTGACCAGACCCAGGTCATAGAGGAGATACACGCCCACCATGGCCACCAGGATGCTGGACATCATGAACTTGATAATGGTCATGTCCAGGAGGCGCAGGGCGCCGAGCTGCTTGTCATAGCGCAGCACCTGGCCCCTTTGCAGCAGAAAACCGAAAAGAATGCCGGTGATGAAGCCATAAATGAGAATATTCATGATTACTTCCTCCCGCCGTAGAGGAGGCGGGCCACCACCAGGCCCCCCAGAAAGAAACAAATCAAGGCCACAAAACCGCTGACCGCCAGCTGGAGCAGACCGCTCAGCCCGTGGCCGCTGGGTCAGCCATCGGCCAAACGGGCCCCGAACATGGCCACGACACCGCCTACAAAGGCCACCAGGCCCCGGGTCAAGGGGTTGGGGCCGAAGCGCTCCTGCCACATGGGGGGCACGGCCTGCCAGCGAAAATCGTTAAAGAGTTTGGCGGACAAAAAGGCGCCCAGAAGAATGCCCGCCACAAACAACCATTGCCAGTCAAACTTCAGCCCGGTTTTGACGAAATAGGGCAGGTTGGCTACGCGCTCAGGGGCCACCAGGCTTTCCAGCATACCCGAGGTGACCACAAAGGTGGTGGAGACCCCGAAGTACTTCCCGGTCACCCAGACGGAAAGCACCATGAGCAAACCGGTCAAAGCTCCGGCCAGATAGGGGTTCCAGCCTTTTTCCGAGGTAGGGGACATAATTACTCCTATGAAACTACCTTTAAATGAGGACTTGCCTTGGCGTCCAGGATGGCCTGCACCTCCTCCCGGATGCGTTCCACCGGCAAGCCTCCGGCAAAGCGGCCCTTGCCGTTCAGATACACCAGGGGAGGAGGATACACCATGGAACCCAACAGCTTGGTCTGGGGCAGGCTTGGCCCCCGGGGGTCCTGCATGACGTTGATATATTCCACCTTCACCTTGCCCGGGAACTCCCGCTCCAGGGTTATGGCCATGGCCTGGGTTTGAATTTCCACGCTGACCTTTTCCAGGGGGTCGCCGCACTGGTGGCCATGGTCGTGGCAGTGGTCATGACCGTGACTGTGGCCGCAGGCATCGACGCCTTGACTATGATCGCAGCCGCAATCGCAGCCGCCCCCGCGTGGGGCCGGAGCATCATAAATGACAATCTCTACCAAATCGACAGGGAACATACATCCTCCTTAAGGAGCAAATGATTATTATTTAATATTTAAACTTAAATTTCTTTAGTCAAGGTTATCCTTATTGTTGGGGAAAAATATTTTTCCTCAGGGGCCTCGCGCCCAACAGAGAGGACACGCGGGTGCGTCCCTACAAACGGCAGCCCGTCTATTGGCGCGCCGGCATCAGCCAATTAATTATTTTTAGAAAAAAAGGGAAAAGTGAGGAATTCTCGACATGGATGCCATATAATGGAAAAGTTTAGAAGGAGGCCGCCATGGAGTTAAATATCCTCCAGGCCATAGAGTTGGCGATTGCCCATGAAATGGAGGCCAGGCGCAGCTATCTGGCTTTGGCCAAGGAGGCTGACGATCCGGAACTGCGGCGCCTGTTGACGGAGATTGCCCAGGAGGAGGCCGGCCACGAGGTCAGTCTGCGAAGCCGCTTGCGCCTTTATGAACAAAGAATACTGTTGCGGGACACCCTGAGCCGCTACGTCAGCCCCGCCATGACCGAGGAAATCCTGAGAAACCCGGAGATCCTGCAATTGGGCGGCCAGCGGCGTCACCTGTCGGTGCTTTTTGCCGACATCATGGCCTTCACCTCCTTATCCGAGAAGATGGACCCCGCGGCAGTGGTGGAGGTGCTGAACCACTATTTCACCCAGATGGTGGACCTGGTGTTTGAGCATCAGGGCACCCTGGATAAGTTCCTGGGGGACGGCCTGCTGGCCTTTTTCGGCGCGCCCCTGGAGGTGCCCCATGCCGCCGGTCAGGCGGTGGCCTGCGCCATCGCCATGCAGCAGCGCCTTAAGGCCCTGCAGCAGCAAGGGGCCACCCCCATTCAGGGGATGCGGGTCGGAGTCAACACCGGCGAGGCCGTTATCGGCAATATCGGATCCGAAAAACGCATGGACTTTACTATCATCGGGGACGTGGTCAACGTGGCCTCCCGTCTCCTGGAAGTGGCCAGGGAACAGGAAGCCCCCATTGTCATCGGTGAGGGCACTTATCGGGAAGTGGCAGGCAATTTTTCAATTAAACAAGGTCCTTCAGTGATTCTCCGGGGCCGCCAGGCAGCCACCGTCAGTTATCTGGTGGATGTCCCTCTTACCCCTTGACGTCCTTACCCTAATCGGATAAAAATTTTGTGAAAATTTTCTATTGACATTGTGGCGGTTCTATAATAATTATTAACCTTGGCAGTATGTGAAAAAATTCACTTATTTTTTCGCTACTTAGCGACCAAACGCAAAACTTAAGCCCTCCAGGAGGAAGGTGTATGGCTCTGGTAAATCCGCTTGGCAAAGAGAAAAAATTAAAACCGCTGCTCCTTTCCGCGGCCGAGATCGCCGAGGAAAAGAAGCGGGCTAAGGAACTCACCGTTGTCCAAATGACCTCACGGGAAACGGCCGACCTCATCATGATGGGCATCGGCGGGTTCACCCCCCTGGAAGGCTTCATGGACAAGGCGAACTGGAAAGGCTCCGTCGGCGATATGAAGATGACGGATGGCACCTTCTGGCCCATCCCCGTCACCATGTCCGTCAACAAGGGCAAAGCCGATGCCATCAAGATCGGCCAGGAAGTCCTGTTGGTGGATGAAGAGACGGAAGAGATGATGGGGACCATGAAGGTCACCGACAAGTATGAGATCGACAAGGCCTGGGAATGCAAAGAGGTTTTCACCACCAACGATACGGAGCACCCGGGCGTACAGATGGTCATGAACCAGGAGGCCGTCAACCTGGGCGGCACCGTCAAGGTCTGGAGTGAAGGCCCCTTCCCGAAACAGTATCCCGGCCTCTACATGCGCCCCTGGGAAACCCGGAAGATGTTTGAGGACAAGGGCTGGAACACCATCGCCGCCCTGCAGCTCAGAAACCCCATGCACCGCTCCCATGAGTACCTGGCCAAGATCGCCATCGAAGTCTGCGACGGCCTGCTCATTCACCAGCTTTTGGGGAAACTGAAACCTGGCGACATCCCCGCGGAAGTGCGCACCGATGCCATCAACGTCCTGACCCAGTATTACTTTGTGAAGGACACCTGCATCCAGTCCGGTTATCCTCTGGACATGCGTTATGCCGGTCCCCGGGAAGCCCTGTTCCACGCGGTGTTCCGCCAGAACTTCGGCTGCTCCCACCTGATCGTCGGCCGTGACCACGCCGGTGTGGGCGAATACTACGGCCCCTTTGACGCCCAGAAGATCTTCACCCAGATCCCCAAGGACGCCCTGGAACTGAAACCCCTGAACATCGATTGGACCTTCTTCTGCCATAAGTGCCGGGG
Source organism: Desulfobaccales bacterium (assembly GCA_049288295.1). Lineage (GTDB taxonomy): Bacteria > Desulfobacterota > Desulfobaccia > Desulfobaccales > 0-14-0-80-60-11 > JBGSLA01. The sequence goes on along the minus strand of JBAQHL010000063.1, from coordinate 9,405 downwards.
CATGGCCTCCATGCGCACCTGCCCCCATGGCAAGGAAGACCGCCTGATGCTGTCCGGCACCATGCTGCGGAAGATGCTCTCCGAGGGCGGCGACGTGCCCGCGGACTTCAGCCGTCCCGAAGTCCTGGCGGTGCTGCGCAAGTACTATGCCGGCCTCACCGAGAAGGTGGAAGTCAAGGTGCACGGCTTTGCCACCGGGGACATCCCGGCCAAGAAAAAGTAGGGGAATAGCCGCTGCTTCAGCGGTTTGCCATAGAATCACCCGGGGGCGGCGCCTGGCGCCCTCCCGGCTTTTAAGCTCACATCAATAATTTAGTAACCTTAAGTCTAGGAGGTTGGAAAATGCCGAGTTTTGTGATTACGGAAAAATGTGACGGCTGCAAAGCCCTGGACAAGACTGCTTGCCAGTACATCTGCCCCAATGACCTGATGGTCCTCAACGCCGAAAGCAAGAAGGCCGTCAATCAGGAACCGGAGCAGTGCTGGGAGTGTTACAACTGCGTAAAGATCTGCCCCCAGCAGGCCATCGAAGTCCGCCACTATGCGGACATCATGCCCCTGGGCTCCAGCACCTTCCCCCTTCGGGGCACTGACAACATCATGTGGACCATCAAATTCCGGGATCAGAAGACCATAAAGCGCTTCAAGTTCCCCACCCGGACCACGGCTGAGGGCGCCATTGATGCCTTCAAAGGCTTCACCATGCCCAGCAATCTGGCGGATCTTAAGAAACCCGGTTTTTACACCGGCGCGGCCCGGACCAAGTAAGCCCGCGCAGTAGCGAAAATTCAAGGAGGTTAACGAGATATGGCTTTGGAAAGAGAATTTTGTAAATGGTCTTTCTGCGCAAAACCGGAAGTAGAAACCATCGAGACCGACCTGTTGCTCGTGGGCGGCGGTATGGCCTGCACCGGCGCCGCAGTGGAAGCTATGGCTTGGGCCAAAGCGACCGGCATCAAGGTAACCCTGGTTGACAAAGCCGCCCTGGACCGCTCCGGCGCCGTTGCCATGGGGCTTTCCGCCATCAACACCTATGTCGGCTCGGAAAACCCGGTCGACGATTACGTGAAATATGTGCGCACCGACCTCATGGGCATCATCCGGGAAGACCTGGTGCACTCCCTGGGTTGCCACGTTGACCAGTCCGTACATGACTTCCAGGAATGGGGCCTGCCCATTTGGCAGAAAGATAAAGAAAACCACACGGTCGACGGCCAGGTGGCCAGAGACGAAGGCCTGCCGCTCCTCAAAGACGGCGGCAAGTGCTGCCGTTCCGGCCGTTGGCAGTGCATGATCAACGGTGAGTCCTACAAGGTGATCGTGGCCGAAGCCGCCAAGAACGCTCTGGGCATGGACAACATCTACGAGCGCGTCTTCGTCGTGAAGCTCCTCACCGACAAGAAAGACCCCAACCGGGTGTGCGGCGCCGTGGGTTTCAGCGTCCGTGAACACAAGACTTTCGTCTTCAAATGCAAAGCCATGATCGTGGCCTGCGGCGGCGTCGTGAACGTCTTCCGGCCCCGGTCCGTGGGTGAAGGTCAAGGCCGCGCCTGGTATCCGGTGTGGAACGCCGGCTCCACCTACGCCATGCCCGCCGAAATCGGCGCCAAGATGGTTCTCATGGAAAACCGTTTCGTCCCGGCCCGGTTTAAGGACGGTTACGGCCCCGTAGGCGCCTGGTTCCTGTTCTTCAAAGCCCAGGCCACCAATGCCTACAACGAAGACTACATGGCCAAAAACTGGGATCAGGTGAAAAAGGAATACCCCGGCTACGCCGATGCTCCCGGCACCTGCCTCCGGAACCATGCCGCCATGATTGAAATGCGGGCAGGCAAGGGCCCCATCATGATGCACACTGACAAGGCCATGCAGGAACTGGCCAAGGTCCTCTCCAAGAAAGAGCTGAAGCACCTGGAAGCGGAAGCCTGGGAAGACTTCCTGGATATGTCCATTTCCGCCGCCGCCTTGTGGGCCGCCTTCAACATGGAACCCGACAAGGTGCCGTCTGAGATCATCCCCTCCGAGCCCTACCTGCTCGGTTCCCATGCCGGCTGCGCCGGTCTGTGGGTCTCCGGCCCCGAAAAGGGCTACCTGGGCTCTCCCGATGAGTACTTCTGGGGCTATGACCGCATGACCACCGTCGCAGGCCTGTTCACCGCGGGTGACGGCGTTGGCGCCTCCGGGCACAAGTTCTCCTCCGGCTCCCACGCTGAAGGCCGCATGGCCGCCAAAGCCGCCATCGCCTTCATCCTGGACCACAAGGACGACAAACTGGAAGCGGCCCAGAGCATCGACGAGATCATCGAGCAGATCTACCTGCCCTTTGAGATCTTCGAGAAGTACAAGGACTACACCACCGATCCGGAAATCAACCCCAACTACCTCATGCCCAAGCAGGTCCAGACCCGTCTGCAGAAGCTGATGGACGAGTACGTGGCCGGCTGCGCCACCATGTACATGACCAACAAAATCATGCTGGAAGAAGGTCTGAAGCGCCTCACCATGCTGAAGGAAGACGCCACCCGGTTGGCGGCCCGTGACCTCCACGAGCTGATGCGGGCCTGGGAACAGTACCACCGCATCCTGGCCGGTGAGGCCCACCTGCGCCACATCCACTTCCGGGAAGAGTCCCGCTATCCTGGGTACTACTACCGCTCCGACTTCCTTGCCATCGACGACAAAAAATGGAAGGTCTTCACCATCTCCCAGTACGACATGGCCAAGAACGAGTGGAAGTTCGAGACCGTGCCCTATAAGCAGCTGGTTAAGTAATTTTTGACAAATCCTTCCCGGGGCTTCGCCAGAAGCCCCGGGCCCTGCCTTTGGGCCGTGGTCCTTTGAACCTGCCACGGCCACTTTTTTATCCGGTAAGCTCCTAAAGGAGGACGAAGGTGAGCGCCGACAACAACAAGATTCTGGTTGTCGGGGGAGGCATGAGCGGTCTCACGGCGGCCATCGAAGCCGCGGAGGCCGGAGCCCAGGTCATTATTGCGGAAAAAGAGCCGTACTTGGGCGGCCGGGTCGCTCAACTCCACCGATATTTTCCCAAGCTCTGCCCGCCCACTTGCGGTCTGGAAATACAATTCCGCCGCATCCGGGAAAACCCCCGGATCACTTTCTTCAACATGGCGGAAGTGACCCAGGTCTCCGGCAGCGCCGGCGAGTTTGAGGTGACCGTTCAGGTCAAGCCCCGCTACGTCAACGACCGCTGTGTGGCCTGTAATGCCTGCGCGGAAGCCTGTCCGGCCTGGCGGGCCAACGATTTCAACTACGGTTTGGACAAAACCAAAGCGGCCTATGTCCCCTTTGACATGGCCTTCCCCCTGAAATACGTCATCGACATGGACGCCTGCACCGGGGACTGCGGCAAAAAGTGCCAGGAAGCCTGCCAGTATGAGGCCATCGACCTCGACATGCAGCCCCAAACCCACACCTTCCAGGTAGGCTCCATTGTTCTGGCGGGCGGCTGGGAACTCTACGATACGTCCAAGATAACCACCCTGGGCAGCGGCCAGTTAAACAACGTCATCACCAACATGCAGATGGAGCGCCTGGCGGCCAGTAACGGCCCCACCGGCGGCAAAATTCAGCGCCCCAGCGACAAGCAGCCCCCCAAAAAGGTGGCCTTTGTCCAGTGCGCCGGCTCCCGGGACGAAAATCATCTGCCCTACTGCTCCTACATCTGCTGCATGGCTTCCTTAAAGCAGATCACCTATCTCAGGGAGCAGGACCCCGACACCGAAGCCACCATGTTTTACATCGACATGCGCACCCCGGGCCGCTACGAGCAGTTCATGTGGAAAGTGCGGGATGACGAAAAGGTTAAGCTCATACGGGGCAAGGTGGCCAAGCTGGAGCAACAGCCCGGCACCGACAACGTGGTGGTCACCGTGGAAGACACCGTGGCCGGGAAAAAGCTAAAAGAGAACTTCGACCTGGTGGTCCTGGCCGCGGGCATGGTGCCCTCCACCAAGAACAGCCCCTTTGCGCTGCCCTTGTCTTATACCCCCGACGGCTTTGTCATTCCCGAACTTCTCCCCGACGGGGTCTATGCCGTCGCCTCAATGAAAAGCCCTCTGGATGTCATGAAGTCCAACGAAGACGCCACCGGGGCCGCCCTTAAAAGTCTCATCAGCCTGAGCAGGAGGTAGCCATGGCCATAGAAGAAAAGAAATTTGCGGCGTATTTGTGCAAGGGCTGTGGCATCGGTGAGGTCTTGAATTTCGCCGATTTGAGCAAAGTGGCGACCCGGGAAGCCAAACTCGGACTTGTCAAAGAACATGACGTGCTGTGCAGCCCTGAGGGTCTGGAGATGATCAAGCAGGATATCGCCAACGAAGGCGTGAACTGCATCCTCATCGCCGCCTGTTCCCCCCGGGTGAAATTCGAAGAGTTTGATTTCCCCGGCTGCATCGTGGAGCGGGCCGGCCTCCGGGAGTTGGTGGCCTGGACCCAGGACCCTCAAGACAAGGAAACCCAACCCCTGGCGGAAGATTATCTCCGCATGTACGGGGCCAAAATCAAAAAAACCAATCTGCCCGAGCCCTTCAAGTTTGAGGAAGAGCTCAGCAAGACCATCCTGGTCATCGGCGGCGGCGCCGCCGGCCTGTCCTCGGCTCTCTTCGCGGCCAAGAACGGCTACCAGGTGGTACTGGTGGAAAAGGAAGCCGAACTGGGCGGCTACGGCGCCAAACTGCACCGTTCCACCCCCAGCAGCTATCCTTTCACCCAGTTGCAGGAATCGCCGGTCCATGCCAAGATTAAAGAGGTGCAGGCCGAGCCCAATATCCGGATCCTCACCAACACCCAAATGGTGAAAACCGAAGGCCAGCCCGGCCTCCTGGATGTCACCCTCAGCAGCAATGGCTCTGAGGAAACCATGCGGATAGGCTCGGTCGTCCTGGCCGCAGGCTGGAAGCCCTACGACGCCACCAAGCTGGAAAAATTCAGCTACGGCGCTTCCCCGGACATCATCACCAGCCTCCAGATGGAGGAAATGGCCAAAAACGGCAAGATCGTGCGGCCCTCCGACGGCAAGACCCCGGAAGCCGTAGCCTTTGTTCTCTGCGCTGGCCAGCGCGACCCGGATCACCTGCCCTACTGCTCGGACATCTGCTGCGCCTCGTCCCTGAAGCAGGCCCTTTATGTGCGGCAGGCCAATCCCAACGCTGCGGCCATGATTCTCTACAAAGACATCCGTATCCCTGGCCAGATGGAGCTTTTTTATAAAGAGGCCCAGAGCGATCCGGGGGTTATGCTCACCAAGGCCGAGGTCACCGGGGTGGAACTGGCTCCGGGCGGCAAGCTTAGAGTAGCGGCCAAAGACACCCTGTTGGGTGAAAACATCGCGGTAGAGGCCGATCTGGTGGTACTGGTCACAGGCATGGTCCCGGTCACCCTGGACGAACCGGTGCTTCAACTGGAATACCGCCAGGGTCTCGGTCTGCCGGACCTTGAACTCTTCAGCGGTTTTGCCGACTCCAACTTCATCTGCTTCCCCTATGAAACCCGGCGGACCGGCATCTATGCCGCCGGCGGCGTCCGGCAGCCCATGGGCATGACCATGGCCATGGACGACGGTGTGGGCGCGGCCCTCAAAGCCATCCAGGCTGTGGAGCACCTCGCCGTCAGCATGGCGGTGCACCCCCGGGCCTGGGATGAGACCTGGCCGGACCCCCTCATGACCCGTTGCACCTCCTGTAAACGGTGTACTGAGGAATGCCCCTTCGGCGCCATTGATGAGGATGAAAAAGGCACGCCCTTCTTCAAAATCGGTCGTTGCCGCCGCTGCGGTACCTGCATGGGGGCCTGCCCCGAGCGCATTATCAACTTCGCCGACTACAGCGTGGACATCATCGGCTCCATGCTGAAATCCCTGGACGTGCCCACCGAGGACGACATGGAAGACGACGAGGAAGAAGTCCCCCTGCGCCTTCTCGGTATGGTGTGCGAAAACGACGCCTACCCGGCCCTGGACGCGGCCGCCCTCAACAAGCTGAAGTTCGGCCCCATTCGCTTTGTGCCGTTGCGCTGCATGGGTTCCTTCAACCTGGTGTGGGTCTCTGACGCCTTCTCCCGGGGCGTGGACGGCATGCTCCTCATGGGCTGCAAATACGGCGATGATTACCAGTGTCACTTCGCCAAGGGCAGCGAGCTCTGCGCCTACCGGCTCACCAAGCTGTCGGAAACCTTGGACAAGTTGGGTCTGGAGTCAGACCGGGTGCAGCAGTTGCAAGTGGCCATCTCTGATTTCGACAAGTTGCCAGATATCATCAATGATTTCGTGGCGCGGGTCAAAGAGGTCGGCCCTAACCCCTTTAAAGGTATGTAGGAGGTGTGATCCATGGCTGGCGCAACTCTCATTAAACCGGATCTGCAATTCGTCAAGCGGATCGTCGCCGCCGGGGGGGACACCGCCAAAAAGTGTTACCAGTGCGACACCTGCGACGTGGTGTGCAACCTGAGCCCCGACGAAAGACCTTTTCCCCGCAAAGAGATGCTCATGGCCCAATGGGGTCAGAAAGACGTTCTCAAGGACCCTGACATCTGGCTGTGTCACGCCTGCAGCGACTGCACCGTGCACTGTCCCAGGGGAGCCAAGCCCGGGGAAGTCCTCGGGGTCTTGCGGCAGATGTGTATAGAAAATTATGCTTTCCCGCCCATACTGGCCAAAATGGTGGGTGACATCAAGTTCCTGCCGGCCCTCATCGCCCTGCCCGTAATTCTTCTGCTGGTGTGGCTCTATGGCCTGGGAATGCTGGGCATCAAGGTGGCGGGCGGCGTGGCTCACAAGGGCCTCGCCTTCCCTGAAGGCAAGATCGTTTTCTCGAAAATGTTTCCTACCCTGTGGGCCGTTGACGCCATTTTTGTACCGGCATTCTTCTTTGCCGTTGGCGTCCTCAGTCTCGGGGTCATGCGATTCTGGAAAGACCTGAACGAAGCCAATCCCTGGAAGGTGAAGCTGCAAGGAAATATCATCGGCCATGCAGTGCCGGTTATCAAGGACATCCTGTTCCACAACCGCTTCCGGGAATGTGAAACCACTTTCGGCCGGGCCCTAAACCACCTGTTGCTGGTCTTTGGGTTCATCTTCCTGGCCATTGTCACTTCTTGGGGGTTCCTGCGGGAATGGGTGTTCCATTTCGACTCACCCTACACGCTGTTCTGGCCGCCTGATCCCCTCAAGTGGCTGGCCCTGTTGGGCACCGGGCTCCTGATCTTCGGGATTTACCGGATATACACGGCGCGCCAGGAAAACGCCGAGACAGCCGGGTACGGCACCTACTATGACTGGCAGCTGATCTACATCATCGCCGCCGTGGGCCTCACCGGGGCTCTATCTTGGGTGTTCCGGCTTCTGGGTTCGCCCACCCTGGCGTACCCCACTTACTTCCTGCACCTGGTGTCGATCTTTTGCCTGTTCTTCTATGCACCATACACCAAAATCGCCCACCTGGTTTACCGCACCGTGGCCATGCTCTATGCCCGCATGTCGGAGCGTGGTTTCTAAACCAGCCTGATTAACCTGTAAAACCAAACCGGCCCCTCAGGGGGCCGGTTTTTTTTGTGGGGACAGAGTGGGACTGCGTCCCAGGAATACATGACAAAAAATTGGCGCCGTCTTCATCCATAGAAGAAACAAGGAGATTCTGGTAGGGCGGCCGTCCCTGGCCGCCTTGTGTGGCGGGCACGGAGGCCCTCCCTACCCTAGATTTTTGAAAGATAAATCTGGGACATGATACTTGGGCCTCGCACCTCCATTTTTTTCTCGGGGAGGTGGGCTCTCTATGAGGTCGCTTTTTGTAACAAGTAATCTCTGATGCCCCGGGGCAGGAGGTTGCTGACGTCATCAAGATCGAGATTGGGGATGCCGCCCCAAAGAGTTGCTGCATGGCTGAGTTGGGGGTCGGTGTGCACCGACTGGATCGGCACACTGGCGTAAGTTTCAGAAGCCAGAAGCTCTTTTATCCCCCAAACATATCCCACCAAAGCCCGATTCAAAGCCCCCGGGTAGGTTCTATATGGATCGCGAAACCAGACCAACTGTTCGGCCGGGGTGCAATGCTCCCGGTTCCACAGCAGCCAGCCCAGGGCCACCATGTCGTGGGCCAGAAGAGACTGGGAAGCAAAGACCATCCCCGGGTCGGGCTCGGCGGCATACCCTTGATCAGGCCCAAAGGTGGTTTGCACCTTGGTGGCATGGCTGAGGGCCAACCTGAGTTTTTGCCGCAAAACTCCGGCGTCGTTGATTTCCACCGTCTTTTTAAGAAAGCTCCGGGCGTCCCGGTGCAGTTCCAGGCGGCTGTCGTCCCGCAGCCAGCCCACCGCAGCCTTCAAACCGAGGGTGGCCCCGGCCAGGACGTGGCGGCTTACCCTTGGCAAAAGCACCACATGGTCCACCTCTCTCAGGATATTGGGAAACCACAAGGGGCCTCGCCAATGGCCCTGGTGTTGGGGATGCTCAGGAAAATAGGCCTCATAACCGGCCTCGTCGAAATAATGAACCTCGGCCCCGGCGTCCAGCGCGGCTTGATGCAGGCCGTTTTTTATGAGAACCTCCCGGCTTGAACCCCGTTGCCTGCGGTTATCCTGATAAACCCACTCCACCCCGGGCTTGTCTCCCAGAATGACCCGGCCTGCCCCTTTCTCCCGCAAAAGTCCGGCCATGGCCGCCACCGCCAGGGGGGAGGTGTTGGCCGGATAGGGGCGGGGGGAGTTGGAGGCCGGCTTGAGGAAGACAGCATCCCCCCGGGAAAGCCAGGAAAAGTCCGTGGCAGCCTCAGCCACCCGCCTGATGGCCGCCATTTGTTGCTCCGGGGTTGCTTCTCTGGGCAACGCCGCCAGCGCCACCCTCTCAAGACTTGGTCCTTGAGCCTGTTGGGTAATCATTTTTTTCCTCTCTTTTCGAATACCGCGATGGCGGGCCGAAATAGGTTCAGGCTCCCTTTCAACCGCCAGCTTTTTTTCCACTTACTCTCCTTAATATTAAGCTTAACATATGAAATCGATGCTGCTATCCTAACGGCGTGGATCCTGATACCGGTTCCCAGTCAAGCGGTGGCACAGGCTTTCCAGCCTGTGAAGGCGCGAAGCTCGAATGGCTAGTTATAGCGGTTGCCAAAAATAATTTCTTTTCGTAGGCATAGCTTGCTATGCCCAATCAGAACATGGCAAGCCGTGCTATAATGAACAATGGGTAATCGGAATTAACCTTTGACAATCGCTATAGAACCAAAAAACCGAAAATCATCTCACAGGACCCTACCCGATGGCCTACGAATTTCTCGTTTTTGAGCTCAAGGATGGGGTGGGGCTGATCCGCCTCAACCGCCCCGATGACGGCAATGCCATTACGCTGGAGATGGCCCGGGAATTGCTGGACGCGGCCACACGTTGTGATGAGGA
>JBAQHL010000062.1:0-4609 GCA_049288295.1 Desulfobaccales bacterium | reverse complement strand
GACAGGAGGCCTTTATTTGACCGGCGGCCCTGGCCGGAGCGTATCGCCGAGGCCGAGCAGCAATTTCAACTCCGCCTGGAGGGTCTTGACCTGAAGCCCATCAGCCCCACGGACAACCGCAATCGCTAATCTTCAATTTTCCACCAGCCACCGCGTTCAGGAGGGTGCATGTCAGACGTTTTCATTTCGTATTCCCGTAAGGACAAGGAGTTCGTGCACCGGCTGCAGAATGCCTTGACCGAGCATGAGCGGGAACCCTGGCTGGACACCAAGGACATCCCGCCCACCGCGGAGTGGATGCAGGAGATCTACGTGGCCATCGAAAAGGCCGACAACTTCGTCTTCGTCATCAGCCCGGAGGTGCTCAGCTCTGAGGTCTGCCGACTGGAGCTGGCCCACGCCGTGAAGCTCCACAAGCGCCTCATCCCGGTGATGCGCCGGGATGTGGACCCCAAAGACGTCCCGGACATCATGGCCCGGCTCAACTGGATATTTTGCCGGGAGGATGACGATTTCCCCCAGTCCTTCCAGGCGCTTCTCACCGCCATGGCCACCGACCTGGACCATGTGCGGGCCCATACCCGCCTGTTGCTTAAATCTCTGGAGTGGGAAGGCCGGGGCCGGGACCAAAGCCTGCTCCTCCGAGGCAATGAGTTGAAACGGGCGGAGGAGTGGCTTGCCGAAATCGGCGACAAGGACCCCCGGCCCACCCCCCTGATGCACCAGTTCCTGGGGGCCTCCCGGAAAGGCGCCACAATGCGCCAACGCTATACCCTGGGGGCCGTCAGCTTTGCCCTTCTGGTGGCGGTGAGCCTGGCCCTGGTGGCTTTTTACCAGTATCGAGTGGCCGATCATAGGCGCCGGATCGCCCTTTCCCGCCAGTTGGTTCTCCAGAGCCAGAATTTATCAAACAGGAAACCCGACCTGAGTCTGCTTCTGGCCGCAGAAGCTCGAAAGATAGACGATACCGTGGAGACCAGGAGCAACCTGTTGGCAGGATTAAGGCGTCAACCCCAGTTGTTATCTTTCCTCCATGGACACACTCAGTCGGCGTTTAGGGTGGCTTTTAGCCCGGATGGCAAGATCCTGGCGTCGGGCGATGCTGGCGGCACCATCATCCTCTCGGACGCTACAAACCGGCAGCCACTGGGTTCGCCCCTTAAGGGGCATGAAGAGGCAATAATAAGCTTGGCCTTTAGCCCGGATGGCAAGATCCTGGCCTCGGGAGACGGGGAAGGCACTATCATCCTCTGGGACGTGGCCAGCCGGCAGCCCCTGGGCTTGCCCCTCAAAGGGCATGAAGACTCGGTGCAAAGTTTAGCCTTTAGCCCGGATGGTAAAATTCTGGCCTCGGGGAATCAGGGGGGAGACGTGGGCGGTATTATCATATTCTGGGACGTGGCCAGCCGACAGCCCCTGGCACCGGTTTTGGAAGAGCAGGCAGGCCCTGTGTTTAACGTGGCCTTTAGTCCGGATGGCAAAACCCTGGCCTCGGTGGACGAGAAGGGTGCTATCATTCGTTGGGATGTGGCCAAACGCCGGCCCCTGGGCCCGCCCCTTAAATGGCCAAAAGGCTCGGTGCGAATCATCGCTGTTAGCCCGGACGGCCAAACCTTGGCCTCAGGGGACGTTGGCGGCGCCATCATTCTTTGGGATGTGGCTAAACGCCAACCCCTGGGCCCACCCCTCAAAGGGCATGAAAACTGGGTGCAAAGCGCCGCCTTCAGTCCGGATGGCAAAAGCCTGGTCTCGGGGGACACGGAAGGCACCATCATCCTCTGGGATGTGACCAAACGCCAGCCTCTGGGCTTGCCCCTCAAGGAACATAAAGGCTGGGTTCAAGACGTGGCCTTCAGCCCGGATGGCAAGACCCTGGCCTCAGGGGACCAGAGAGGCAAAGTTATCCTATGGTCCATGGAAAATCCTCCCTACCCGGGCTCTAAGCTATATGGGTATAGTGGCACTGTTCAAGAGGGTACGTTTAGCCCTGACGGGAAAATCCTGGCCCTGGGAGACACGGGTGGCAGTATCATCCTCTGGGACGCAGTCAACCGCCTACCGTTGGGACCGCCCCTCAAAGGGCATAAGGACTCGGTGCAAAGCCTGATTTTCAGCTTGGATGGCAAGACCCTGCTATCCGTGGACAAGGAAGGCACTGCCATTCTCTGGGACGTGGCCAGTCGACAGCCTATAGGACAGCCCTTTGAAGGATTGTTGTTCGGATTAGCCCTAAGCCCGGATGGAAGGACTTTAGCTTGGGGAGACAGGAATGACATTATCCTCTGGGACGTGACCAGCCGCCAACCCCTGGGCCCGCCCCTCAAAGGGCATGAAGACTCGGTGCAAAGTTTAGCCTTTAGCCCGGATGGCGAAAGTCTGGCCTCAGGAGACATGACTGGAGACATCATCCTCTGGGACGTGAAGCGCCGGCAACCCTTGGGCGAAACCTTTAAAAGGCATAAAGGCTGGGTGATAAATGTGGCCTTCAGCCCGGATGGCAAAATCCTGGCGTCGGGGGACGCAAACGGCACCATCATCCTCTGGGACGTTGCGAACGGCCAACCCTTAGGTCCGCCCATTAAAGAGCAAAGAGGCTGGGTTCCCAATGCGGCTTTCAGCCCGGATAGCAGAATCCTGGCCTGGATGGACGAGAAGGGAAACGTCATTCTCTGGGACATAGCGAGCCGACAGCCCCTCGGCCCGCCTCTTAAAAGGCATCAATTCCTCGTATGGAGCATTGCCTTCAGCCCAAACGGCAAGTCCCTGGTCTCATTGGGCAACACAATCCTCTCCCCGGGGAATAAAGCTTTGAACATAATCCTCTGGGACTTGGATCCAGATTCGTGGCAAGATCAAGCCTGCCGTATCACCAACCGCAACCTCACTCGGGAGGAGTGGCGGGAGTATCTGGGAGAGGAGCCCTACCGCCCCACCTGCCCGGAGCTGCCACTACCGGAGAAATAAGGCATCATGGAAATAGAAATGTATACGTAGTTACGTATACCTGCTCTCTATCAGCACGTTACCAAAAAGGAAATCGTAGTTGATGTGAGGTTCAAAACCTCCAGGTGAGCAGGAAAGCCAGCAACAACTTCACTTCTCCTTGCCCCCAAAACCGCCACCCCTGTCCCTGGCCGCCTTGCCATGGCTCAGCGTATCCTGAATCCGGTCCCCGCTGCCTCACGCCAGCTAGACCTTCATCTTTCCTGAGCTCCTTAAATCACAGGGCCGGGGGGGACAAAATCAGGGCCTGTTCCTACCTCATAAATTCCTTCTAAGAAAGCGTGATACGCTTTCTGATGCATTAAAAAGCCTCCACCTGAGGAAATGGTCATCCCGGAGGGCATACCACCCTATTACAGGCCACCCCGCCGCCGACCACGCCACCACCGAACCGACGCGGCCGGCACAGGTCCCGAACTGGCGCCCCACCGCCTGGGGCCGACCGCCTCAACACACGTCCCCCTCCTTGCGGCCCAAAAGGCAAACCCCAAGTCCGGGACTCCTACCCCCGGGGGTATATATGACCTCTCCGGATACCATTCAACTTTTCTAAGCTGACTAACAGACAGCACCCGGTTGTGACCCGCCATAAGATATTCTGAAAATTCCTGAATTGGGGTTCGTGATCGGCAAAGCTAAGAAAATCTGCTAATGGGGCTGACTATTCTGAACTCTTACGAAAATTCTTTTTGATTGGAGTTTGTGCTATCATGCCTCACAAGGAATGTTTTTGGTGGGTTAAAAGTCGGGAAAGAGGTTTTAAGCATGACTCCCTCCAGGTATTTGGTCCCCGTTCTCCTACTGCTGCTTGTCCTAATGCCCCACATGACTCTGGCCTTGACCGGGGGCCAAGTCTATGAACGCGTCAAAGACTCGGTAGTTGTGGTCATGGCCACCGACCGTGCGGGAAAAACAGTAGGTCTGGGAAGCGGCGTGGTGCTGCCTTCCGGGGACATTGTCACCAACTACCATGTGGTCAAGGCTGGTGTGCGATATACGGTGGGCCAGCGGGGGCAAGCAATGGCTGCCTTCCTGCAAAGGAGCAATCCTGAAAAAGACATTGCTCTCCTTGTGGCCTCAGGGGTTACTACGCCTCCTGCGATGAGCTTCGCGGCGGCATGGATGCCAGCCAGTAAAAGGACTACGTCATGTTATAATCCAGACGAGTAAGGAGAAGGAGTGAGCATGGCGAGCAATATCTTCCAAGATCTTTTCCTGGCCCAGCTGGCGTGGATCTTTTTTTTCAAAGGACTAGCATTCCTCCTGGCCTTCGCCGTTTCGTTTTTTTTCCAAAGAGACACTTCCTTACGCCTTCCCTGGGGCTGGTTCAGATTCTTCGCCTTACTCCAGGGCCTAGCCGCCTGGTTGTCGTGGGCGGCTATGAACCTCGGAAACCCTCCTTATCTCTTAATTGGCAGGGACTTTTTAGAAATAATGTCATGGATGTGTTTGGTGGGGTTAGGCAAGTTTGGGATGAATCGGGTCTTGAACCGGGACTCGGGATTATGGCTCTATGCGCTGTTGCTTATGCTTACCTCCCTGAGTGCTCTCGCTGGCTGGCGCGGCCTTTTACTGACCAGCCGCTATACACTGGCTCTAGGGGGAG
>JBAQHL010000061.1:0-3030 GCA_049288295.1 Desulfobaccales bacterium | reverse complement strand
TTTTTTTCCTTTTTGTTTAAAGTTTCTCGAAAGAGGACTCGATGAGAAGCACAAAGGCTAGAAAAACCCTACAAGGATGTTGAAGGGATTACAAGGAGGTAAGGGGTTATGTCACTCGTTATTAATCATAATTTGATGGCCATGGGAGCCGCCCGGAGTTTAAACGTGTCGTATGGCCGTTTGGCGACTTCGGTGTCCCGCCTGGCCTCGGGGCTCAGGATCAACAGCGCTGCGGATGACGCCGCGGGACTGGCCATTCGGGAGATGATGCGCACCGATATTCGCGTCTTGAACCAGGGAATGCGAAACGCCAACGACGCCATCTCCCTTATCCAGACCGCTGATGGTGCCCTGTCGGTCATCGATGAAAAGCTCACCCGTATGAAAGAACTGGCAGAGCAGGCGGCCACGGGAACGTACACTTCGGCCCAGCGTCTGATTATGGACAGCGAGTATCAAGCCATGGCTTCGGAGATCTCCCGCATCTCCATGGCCACAGATTTTAACGGGGTCAAACTCCTGGACGGCACCCTCTCCGGCACCGGGATAGGCGGCGGGTTCGGCAATCAGATGAAAATCCATTTCGGCACCGGGAACAGTTCCGCTGAGGATTACTACTACATCCGCATCGGCAGTGCCACCGCCTCGGCCCTCGGTGTGGGCAACAGCATCACCTCCACCCAGGCCGGCTACACCATCAGTACCCAATCTGCAGCTCAGGTCGCTTTGGAAGCCATTGAGCTGGCCGTCCAGAGCAAAGACACCATCCGGGCCGGTCTTGGGGCAGTTTCCAACCGCCTCTCCAATACCATCTCCAATCTGTCCATCCAGGCTGAAAATTTGCAGGCTGCTGAGTCGCGCATCTCGGACGTGGATGTGGCAACCGAGATGACCGAATTCACCAGGAACCAGATCCTGACTCAGGCGGCCGTGGCTATGCTGGCCCAGGCTAACACCTTGCCCCAATTGGCACTGCAACTGATCGGGGGGCAATAACACATGGGTAAAGGACTGGAAAGGCAGATAGGAGGGGTCCATGCATACTGATAGCACCTCACAGGATTTAATGCTTACCATTGAACAGGTGTCCCAATTGACGGGGGTGCGAAAATCCACACTTCGCTATTGGGAAAAGTCCTTCGAGGAATTTCTCCGGCCGGCCCGCACCCACTCCAACCGCCGGGAATACACCATGGATGATCTGGACATTATTAAAACCATCAAGCGCATGTTGGAAGAGGAACACCTTACCTCTGAAGGGGTGCGCCTGAAGCTCCTCAAGCTTTATCCCCAATATTTAGGCAAGGAGAGGGGAGCGACTGTCCAGGTCGGCGACAATCAAAGGCTGGAGTCACGCGGTCCCGGGGTCATCCCCTTTGGCGTCACCAAGGCATGAGGTTTTCTCGGGGTAGAGGCGGCCGTCCAGGAGCCGGGCCAGCCCTTCGCCCTCCGGAGCATAACCGAAGACCTCCCGCCAGACCCGGGGGCTCTCCATGCAAAGGTATAATTGTGCTCGAGGAAAAACCTTTGACAGCTCATCCCGGAGGAGGCTGTACATGTCCACCCGAAGGTTTTTAAAGTAGCGCAGCTTGCCGTCAGGCCCCCGCACCATTTCCTCTGACCCCAGGCGGCTGTGGGGAAAACGGGAGAATATAATGGGGCGCAGGGAGGGCATGAAACGGAGGGACCCCAGACTGACCCAGACCACATCAGCGGCTGAGACCAGGTCTCCCAAACGCTCCACGGTCCGGCCATAGGCTTCCTGCCAACCGGGGAAATAGATGAGCGGATCAAAGTGGAAAGCCAGGCGAAAGCCTGCGGTGGCCGCTTGCTGCGCCGCCTTGAGGCGGGTCTCGAGGAGGGCGGCGCCGTGCTCAACCTCCCGGATCAATTCCGGGGGGTTGAGGGACCAGGCAAAGATCGCCTGGGGATTGGGGCCCAGGGGTAAAAGGTGCTCCAGGGAATGCCACTTGCTTTTGATCTCTAAAAAGGCCTGGGGGCGCCGGGCAAACAGGGGCAGTAAGCTCTCGTGGAGGCCGGTGAGTTTTTCCAGGGCCAGGCTGTCTCCGAACTCACCGGTGCCCAAACGCCAGACCTGTTCAGGAGCTTCTGCCCACCTGGCCTCAAGCTCTGCCTGCAAATCCTCCACATTGACAAACACGGTGACCGCCGGAATGTTGACATATCCCTGGAGAATGCAATAGGCGCAGTCGAAAGGGCAGTTCAGGGCCACCTGCAATACCTGGTAGCCGCAGCAGATATATTCCCTGGTCCCCGGGCAGGCCCGCCAGAAGGGGCCTTTCTGGACAGCGAGAAGAAGGGTGGTCTTGGATTCCCCCAGCCACTCGGCCGGGTTGGCCTCCCGGGGTCTCAGGACTTCCCGGTCCGGAATCACCGTGACCGGCAGCCTGGGAAGCCGGGCCAGGACCCGCCGGGTCATGGCATAATCCCAGGCCGCCTCCTCCACCAATATCCGCTTGAAACGCTGCATGGTTATTCAGTAGCCAGTGATCAGTAATCAGTGTCGCCAAGGCGAGGCTGTCGAGCCCGCCTTCCGATATTTCTCTAAAGGGGGTTGGGGGGAAAGTCTGAGGGGAGGGCGGCGAAGTTGCACTCCCCCGGTCCTCCCTTCAGAAATCCACATACGGCCCCCGGGACATGCTCCGGAGATGGCAGGTGTCGTTGACCAGCAGGATTTGCCAGGCGTCTCCCACCCGGGCGAAGCGGTTGATGGCGGTGGTGTCCTGCCCGATACGCCAGAAGTGGGAGTTATCCAATCCTATGAAAGCTGCGATGAGGACTTTGTTGACCACCCGGTGGGCGGCCAGCACGATGGCCTGGCCGGGGTGGCGGGCCATGACCTCTTCCACCGCAGCCAAGGCCCGGCTGCGCACCTCATCCAGGGTTTCCCCGTTCGGGAAGCGCACCGTGTGGGGCGCGGTCTCCCACTGCCGGTAGAGGTCGGCGTATTTCACTTTGACTTCGGCCAGGGGGACCCCCTGCCAGTCGCCGTAGTTCAGGTCAATTATG
>JBAQHL010000060.1:0-4684 GCA_049288295.1 Desulfobaccales bacterium | reverse complement strand
GGTGAAAGACAGCGGCGAATTCTGGCTGTCGGAGACGCCCGCGGTTCACCGCAGCAAAAGCTGGGACAGCGCCTTTCCCCGCATGGTCACCTATGGCCTCTTTCAGGAGCCTGGCCGGGACCTCTGGTTCTATTTCGCCGACACCCACCTGGACCACATCTCCTCCCCGGCCCGTTTTCACGGCGCCCGCCTCATCCGGGAATTTTTTCAGGAAAAACCCCAGGCCCTGATCCTGGTCGGGGATTTTAATGAACCCCCTGACTGGGCCGTCTTCCAGGAATTGACCCGTGCGGACCGCGGTTTGTCCGACTCGTGGCGGACCTTGCATCCCCCGGGCCAAGACCCTCCCACCCAGCACAACTTTGACGGCAACCCTCGGGGTCATCGCATCGACTGGATTCTTTACACGGCCCCTTTTAGTGTTACCAAAGCGGAAATTGTCGGGTATAATCAGGCGGGTCGGTACCCGTCTGACCATTTTCCTTATATAGTTGAGGTGGAATATTGACATGTGGGCTTGGGTGTCCCTTATTCTCCTGATGCTGACCGTTCTTGCCTCCCCTGTGCCGGCCGCCGCCCAGGAGGGCACCCTTTACCAACTGGTCACCGGTGGTCAAGAAGATTATCTCGTGGAAAAATCCCAGGGGCTCACCTATCTGGCCAGGACCCGGGGCTTACGGCCCTGGGTGCTTTCCCGGCAGACCAAAATGGGGGTCAACACGAGCCTGAAGCCCGGGACCGTATTAAAAATCGATACCTCCCACATCGTGCCCACGGAGGTCTCCCACGGCCTGGTGGTGAACCTGCCCGAGCTTCTGGTTTATCAGTTTTACAAGGGGGTGTACCAGCGGCGGTATGCCGTGGCGGTGGGCAAACCCAGCTGGCCCACCCCCACCGGCACTTACTCCATTGTCGATAAACGGGAAAACCCCACCTGGAACGTGCCGGAGTCCATCCAGGAAGAGATGGAAGAAATGGGCATGGAAGTGATCGACAAGGTCCCCCCCGGCCCCAACAATCCTTTGGGGAAATATTTTATAGGCACCAGCGCCGATGGTGTGGGCCTGCATGCCACCAATCGGCCCTGGAGCGTCGGTCAATACGTGTCCCACGGCTGTCTCCGCATGCTCCCCGATGAGATTGCCCAACTCTTTCCCCAGGTGGAGGTGGGGGCGCCCATCAAGATCATCTACCAGCCGGTGAAGATGGCCCTCACCAGCCAGGGAAGGATATTCCTCGAGGCCCATCCCAATATTTACAACGAGAAGATTAACTACACGGAATACGTAAAAAATCTGGCCCAAAGCTACCAGCTTGACTCCCGCATCGATTGGCTCAAGGTGGACACCGTCCTGAAAATCAAAGAGGGGCTCGCCCGGGACGTCACCAAAGACCCGGCGCCCGCCAAAACCGCCGGGGGCCCCGCCAGACCCCCCAGGTATAGGGAAGTGGGGCTTTCCCCTTTACAAGTCCGGGACACCCAGATAGAATAGGGCGCTATGGAAAGGGCCCTGACAGAACAGGAAGCCGCTGACCAGCATCGGCAAGCGGTGCGGGAAGAGAACCGCCGCCTGAGGTACCTGAGGTTCCTGGTGGATCTGGCCTTGATGGAGATTAGCAAAGGGCGCTTCACCAAACCTCAGGCTGAAAAAATTGTAGAAAATATCCGCAGCCAGGCCCTGCAGCTCTTTCCCGGGAAAGAGCTGGCCTTCGACCTGATCTACAGGCCCCGATTTCGGCGAACCATTGCCGAGACTTTCCAACTCCACTAGCAAAGGATGACATCATGTCTAAACACTTTTTTCGCTGTTTTATTGCCGCCTTCTGCCTGGGAGTCCTGATGAGCGGTTTGGCCCTGGCCCAGGCCTCCAAAACCCAGTGCGGTCCGGATCACGCCATCCTTTATAAGAAAGCCGTGAAGCTTATCGACAGCGCCGAAAAGAAAATGTCCGGCAAGTATATGGCGGAAGCCAAGGCCCAATTAAAGGAAGCCAATTCCCTGTTTTCTGTTTTGGTAAAAGAATGCGGTCCGGCCCAAAAAGACCGGGCCCTGACCGAAGCAGAATTGCAGCAGGAGGCCCAGAACAACAAGTTAAAAGAAGAGGCCATGACCCAGATTGGGAGTCTGGAAAAATCCTATGAAGCCAATCTGAAAAAGGCCCAGGAATATCAGATGAAGGGTCAAAGTGAAATGGCAGACAAATATGCCCGCCAGGCCAAGGCGGAGAGCGAGAAGGCTCATACCCTTGCCATCAAAGCGGAAATCTACGCCCTCAGAAACCAGCAGATGATCTTCCGTTTTCTCGCCGACCAACGCTAAGGCCCCTGGAATCCCCGGCGTGGGCCTGGTTATTCTCTCCGAAAAAATCGGCTTTCTGGAAGTCATTACCTATTTAGTGGCCTGCCCGGAAAGCGGGGAGGCCCTGCTGGTTGACCCCGGAGGGCCGGCCCCCGGCCTGGCCGCCCGCTTGAGCCAGGAGGACTGGCGCCTGCGCTGGATTGTCAATACCCACGGACATGCCGATCACATTGCCGGCAATGACTGGTGGTCTGCCCACACCGGCGCCCCCATTGTCATGCACCACCTCGATTGGGAGTTTTTCCGGCAGCCAGAAATGCAGGCCCAGGCCCAGGCCGAGGGCTTTCCTCCCCTTACCCGGGTGGATCTGCCGGTGGCGGACGGCCATCTGGTGCCCCTGGGAAACTGGCAGGCCCAGATGATCCATACCCCGGGACATACACCCGGCGCCATCTGCCTGTCTTTTCCCGGCCACCTCTTCACCGGTGACACCTTGTTCGTGGAAGCAGCCGGCCGCACCGATTTGCCGGGCGGCTCCCTGGACCAGCTCATTCGCTCCCTGGAGGAGAAAATCATGCCCCTGCCGGATGACACCCGCATCTGGCCGGGACATGACTATGGCGGCTCCGCGGTCTCCACCCTCGGGGAGGAAAAACTCAATAACCCCTTCCTTACCGATTTCTTTTAATAATAATAAAGTGTCATCGGCAGATTTTTCATTTTATTGAATCAGCCGATTTTTTATTACCCCCGGTCCTCCCGCCGATAAGTAAGGCAGACAAGAGAAACCACCTTTCTCATAGAAAGCTCCAACGCCACGCCCCTAAAAGAATCTTGGCTATTCAGGCACATGTTCCTGCCTGAATAGTGGCCTCTGGAGGAAGGTGGCAGGAAATTCTTGTAGCCTGGTTGGCCCTGAGCTTTTGGACCCACCGGGGAGTGGTATGCCGATTACCTGGCATGATACAACCAGCCTGATGGTTAACGTCTTGATAACTAACAGTCTTTTAATTAAAAACGGTATTTTTCCTCATGGCTGCAGATAACCCCGCTTTCAAGATTCTCGTCGCCGAGGATGATCCCAGCCTGGGAGAGGCCTTGGTGAGCTATTTGCGGGAAAAGGGCTATGCCGTGGACCTGGCCCGGCATGGAAATGAGGCGCTCAACTTCATCAGCCGGCACACGTATTCCCTGATCATCACCGACTTGGTCATGCCCGGGGCCGACGGCCTGGAGGTCCTTAGAAGAGCGCGCCAGAAAAATCCGGCCTCCCTGGTGGTGATTATGACGGGCTATGCCTCCCTCGCCAGCGCCATTCAGGCCACCCGGGAGGGAGCCTACGACTATTTACGCAAGCCCTTTAATCTTCAGGAAATCGAAGTTGCGGTGGACAATGCCTCCCGCCTCCTTAATCTGCGAGAGGAAAATGGCCGTTTGCTGGCCAAGCTCAATGAACTCAACGCCAAGCTGGAGGAAATGCAGCAGGTGAGCGCCTACCCGGAACCAAACTCCCTCCCCCCGTCTCACCAGGGAGGATCTGATCCTTTGCGCAATCTTTTATGGAGTCACCCCTTGCCTTGGGAGATTGACCCTCCTCATGGCAATGACCTGGAGCGCCTCCTGGGGCTCTATCGGGAAAATCTCTTAACGGAAAGGGAATTCCAGATATTGAAAGAAAGAATTCTCATTTAGCAAGCGAGAATTTTTTCCTCGAAAGAGGCTTCATTGTGATCTTGAGTAAAGGTATTTTATTAAACGGACCCTGGATTGAGCCCCAAGTGGGGCCTGTGGTAGCCACCTTACCTCCAGGTTCTGCGAAAACCGCACCCTTCGGGGGCAACCTTATCTTCCGGCAGGAATCCATCAAGGCCTTACTTCGCACCCTGTCGGCAAGGGACCCTTATACCGGTCACCACTCCAACCGGGTCACCGATATAGTTCTAAAGTTTGCCCGCTCCCTCAATCTTCCCCCCCAAGACCTGGAAACCCTGACCAATGTGGCCTACCTTCATGATATCGGTAAAATAGGGGTCAGCGATTCCATCCTGTTGAAAGCCGGCCCCCTCACCCTGGATGAACGGGCGATTATTGAAACCCACCCCCTCATCGGTGAGAAAATCGTGGAGCCTTTAGGCTTTAAGCCTCAGGAAAGAGATCTTATTTTGCTCCATCACGAGCACTGGGATGGCCAGGGTTATCCCCATGGGCTTCAGGGGACCAGAATCCCCTATCTTTGCCGGCTGTTGGCCCTGGCGGACGTCTTTGACGCCCTCAGTTCCGACCGCCCCTACCGCCAGGCCTTTTCCCCGGCCGATGCCCTGGCCGAAATCGAGGCCCAGGCCGGCCGGCAGTTCGACCCGGAACTGACGAGCAAATTTGTTCACC
>JBAQHL010000059.1:0-5069 GCA_049288295.1 Desulfobaccales bacterium | reverse complement strand
GATTTGCGCAGATTGACGCGCCAAAGGGCAAATTCCAAACTGATGCCGTCCGTGTAATCCACCGACAGGGACTCAGGGGCGAAAACCTCCTCCAACCGGACCAGCACCCGGTCCGGGTCCGTCACCTGCCGGTTGATTTCCCCGCTCACCGGATAGAGGCGCTGGCGCTCCGCAATCAAGGCCGACAGGGGTTCCCTCCGGCGGCACATCATCTCCAGAACCAGCAGCCAGGGAATCATGCCGCTGTCGCAGTAAAAAAAGTCCCGGAAATAATGGTGGCCGCTCATTTCCCCGCCGTAGAGGGCATCCTCCCGGCGCATGCGCTCTTTGATGAAGGCGTGCCCGGTTTTGCTCATCACGGGAACCCCGCCCGCTTGCCGCACCACCTCGATGGTGTTCCAGGTGAGGCGGGGGTCATGAATAATTTTGCCGCCGGGATGCCGGGCCAGGAGGGCCTGGGCTAAAAGCCCGATGAGGTAATAGCTTTCCACGAATTTGCCCGCTTCGTCAAAAAAGAAACAGCGGTCGAAGTCGCCATCCCAGGCCAAGCCCGCGTCGGCGCCATGTTCCCGCACCGCCCGGGAGGTCATCTCCCGGTTTTCCGGCAGGAGGGGATTAGGGACGCCGTGGGGAAAGGTCCCGTCCGGCTCATGGCAAATCTTGATGAAGATAAAGGGAAGATGCGCCTCCAGGGCGTCAATCACCGGGCCGGCGCCACCGTTTCCGGGGTTGGTCACCACCTTGAGGGGACGTAAGGCTTCCCGGTCCACGTAGCTCAACAGGTGCTTCACATAATCGTTGAGGGATTCCTGGGAGGTCCGTTGCCCCTTTTTTTCACCCGGAGGCGAGGTTGCGGCAGCAATGGCCAGGGCCTCAATGTCTTTGAGGCCGCTGTCTCCGGAAATGGGACGGGAGCCCTCCCGGACAAATTTCATGCCGTTATAATTGGGGGGATTGTGGCTGGCGGTGACCATGATGCCGCCGTCCAGATTCAGGAAGGCCGTGTAAAAGTAAATCTGCTCGGTGCCGCACAACCCCAGGTCCACCACCTCGGCGCCGGCCTCTAAAAGTCCCGATGAGAGTGCGTCCACCAGTTTGACGCTGCTCAACCGCATGTCCCGGCCCACGGCCACCCGCCGGGGCCGAAGCAGTTCGCCGTAAGCCCTGCCGATGCGGTAGGCGAGGTCGTCATCGAGTTCTTCCGGCACCCGCCCTCGAACGTCATAAGCCTTGAAGCAGGGAAGATGAGGATGTTTGATGCTCATGTGATGAGAATAGGTTTTTTTTAGTCGATAAATCAAGCCTGCATCTCAAACCTGTCAAACCCGGGAGGCCAGGGAATATCTGTCATCTTCCCGGACCACAAAGCCCTCGGCCTGCAACTGCTTCAGAGCAAGCCGGAGGCGGGTCGGACTTATCTCCACCTTTTCAGCCAAATCTTCCACAGAAGCAACCGGCCCTGCGAGGAGTGCCTTTAAAATGAGGCTGCGCACCTCCCGGTTGGAGCCAACAAAGGGGCTTTGTCTGGCGTAGTGGGCGCTCCGCCGGTTGGGGTTGGGCGTCTCGCCCTTGAGCTTGACCCCGTAGTCCATGAGGGCGTAATACCATTCCCGGACCCGCTCTCTGGCCAGGGTTTGATTTACCAGGGGGAGAATTTCCCGGTCGGCGACCACATCCTGGCCGGCGAAGAAAAAGTGCAAAAATACCCGACGGATATTAGTTTCGATGAAGGCCACCGGCTGCCCGAAAGCAAAGGCCAGAAGCGCCCCGGCGGTGGCAGGGCCGATGCCCGGCAGGGACCGGAGGTCTTCCTCCTTTCCGGGCAAGACCCCTCCCCACTCTTCCATGACCTTCTGGGCCAGACGCTTCAGGGCCAGGGCCCGCCGGTTGTAGCCCAACCCCTGCCAGGCCGCCAGGACCTCAGGCCAGGGGGCTTGGGCCAGGGAGGCGAAATCCGGAAATCTGGACAAAAATTCACCGTACTTGCCCAGCACCCGTTCCACCTGAGTCTGCTGCAGCATAATTTCGGAGACCAGGATGTGGTAGGGATTCTGGGTCTGCCGCCAGGGCATCACCCGCTTATGGGCCTGGTAGTGCTGAAAAATCATGTCATGGAAACGCCGAATCTCCTCCGGGGTGAGTTTTCGGGCAGGAATTTTCGGGCTTTTCCTTTCCCGGCTCCGGCTCAAGTCTCCACCCGCAATGATCTTTTCACCCGGATGGCGGCCTCGCCCCCCACCGGGCAGACATATTCGCAGTGGCCGCAGCCGATGCAGCGGTCGGCGAGCACCACCGGGGCTTTTACCAGGACCTTTTTGCCTTGCGGGTCCAGGACTTCTATCATGTTAAAGGTGATGGCCTTGGGGGACACAGGGCAGTGCTCCTCGCACACCAGGCAGTCGCTGCCCTCGGTGTAGGGGATGCAGCGGTTGCGGTTGATGCTTGCTGTGCCCAAGGGCGAAGCCTGTTTTACCTCCAACTCCAGTTTGGGGATGGCGCCGGTGGGGCAGACCTGGCCGCACAGGGTGCAGGTGTGGGCGCAGTAACCCATGCGAGGCACAAGTTTTGGGGTGTAGAGGCCTTCCAGGCCCGCTTCCCAGAAAACCGGCTGCAGACCGTTGGTGAGGCAGACCTTCATGCATTCGCCGCAGCGGATGCAGCGGGCCAGAAACACGCCTTCGTCCTGGGCCCCGGGAGGGCGCACCAGGAACTCATCGGGCCGCCGCGCCAGGGAGCCCAGGCGCACCAGCGGAACCATGGCCACCCCGGCCGCCACAGAGGTGATCACCTGGCGGCGACCCAGATCCAGGGGGGCTCGAGGGGTTTTCAGTCCAAAGCGGTAAGAAATCCGCCCCTTCTCGCAAAACTCCTGGCAGCGCAAGCAAAGCTGGCATTCCGAGGTCTGGTGCCGTGGAGGCTGGCTTGGCAGGGAATGGTCAACAGCTTCA
This sequence comes from Desulfobaccales bacterium, assembly GCA_049288295.1. Classification (GTDB taxonomy): domain Bacteria; phylum Desulfobacterota; class Desulfobaccia; order Desulfobaccales; family 0-14-0-80-60-11; genus JBGSLA01. The sequence continues at coordinate 2,121 of JBAQHL010000059.1, read as the reverse complement.
AATTGCGGCTCTCCTGAGAAAGCCCCCATCTTGCACACCGCAGCGCAGTCCTGACAGTCCTTGCACAAGACCGTGGGCCGCCTCCTCAGCAGGGAAAAGCGGGCGATGAGGCCGTAAAGGGCCCCCAGGGGGCACACGGCCCGGCACCAGAAGCGGCGGTCCAGTTTTTCCGCAGCCACTACCAGGACAAAGAGGGTCAGGGTCAGGAGGGGCAGCAGATAAACCAGGGGCTTGAAGGGGAGGACCGTGGCCTTGAGGAACTGGTAGACCGGTTCGCTCACCAAGGTGAAGGGCGCGCCCCAGCGATACAAAGTGAGGCTCAGCTTTTCAACCCCATAACCAAAGGCCGGATAAAAAACAATGGCCACGGTGCGGTACAACAGGGACAAGGGGTCGAAGAGCCCCGCCAGATTGACGGAAAAAAGGGTGCCGGCCAGGAGGAAAAAGAGGAGATAATACTTGACCCGGCGATAGCGGTCGGCCACGCCGGAGTCCGGGTGGCGCACGAAAAGAAGGCGGCGAAAGCCGTCCAGGGTGGTCCCCAGGGGGCAGACCCAGCCGCAGAAGAACTTCCCCAGCACGAAAGTGAGTCCCACAAAGACCAGAGACCAGAAAAGGCCCCAGACCAAAGGGCTGAAGGTTAGGAGGTGGGCGGCCAGGATCAACGGGTCGAACCGGAAAAAGAGGTCCACCGGCCAGGCCAGCTCGTCCTGGCCCCGGTATTCCGCTTTCAGGAAGAGGAAGAGAAAAAGAATAAAAAAGAAAATCTGACTGCCCCGGCGGAAATGCAACCATTTCCGGGATTTTTGTGCAGAGGTTTTGGTTTTCATGAGAGAATGTTCAAGTCCTGGTAATTAAATAGGAATAAGGTGCGCATGGCGCACCCAAATGGCGGGCGGGGACGCCCGCCCTACCGATATTTTCTTAACAAAGAGCGCCTGGTCGGTTCTATGCAACTTTTGCGGAAGCTTTCCCGCCGTCCCAGAGGCGCAGTCGTTCCGCCTCCGGCTGACCCCCTTCAACGCCCCTCCTCACTTCTTATTATGGCAGAACGGGCATCCTGCCTGCGACTGGACGAGGGGGAAGCACGTCTTACCGCAAACACCTCATAGAGCGGGAGCACAGACTTCCAGCCTATGCACACAGGCAAGATGCCTGTGGTCCCGATCAAGATAAGGGGGTTTGAGATGGCGAGGGTTATTGACGCGGGCATCCTCGTCTGTGGAACCTTCGAGCGCCTCTTCCCATTAACAGCGCAATTTCTCAAGACAGGTCAGATGAACTTGACCTTTTGGAGATCCATTTCGCCCAACCCCAGCGCCTGGGCTCGAACAATATAGCCGATCTCCTTGGAAGGAAGGCCGAACAGGGTGGTGGCCTGGGCGTCCAGGGCCACGGGGTCCGTGCCGGCGAAGATCAGGTTTTTCACGGCCACATCGGCCACATCGCCCCCGGAAGGGCCGTTTTTCATAAGAATGCGGGTGCAGTCCAGGACATGCAGGTCAGGGCGCAAAACCAGGTTCATGTCCGCAATGTTTTGATGCAGCCCCACGTGGCAGCGGCCCCGCCAGCCGCCGATGGCTCCCATCATGTTTTTCAGGCACATGGTGAGGCGGGCCTCACTGTGGTGCTTGGCCACCGGGATGTTGATGAAGCGGTCCGCTTCCAGGCAATCCTTATAATACAGCCATTCCTTTAGGTTTTTTGCTTTTTCCGCCTTGATCTTGACGAAGCGGCGTTCATCCACGAACTCCACCACGGCCCGGGTGTCTTTGAGGCCCAGGACCGCATCCTGGATGCCGCTGTTTTTATAGGCCTTGCGGGCGTCGTGGCAGGTGTGGTCCAAGACTTTCACCTGTTTGGCGCCGGCCTCCAGGCAAAGCTCCACTACCTGGCGCACCACTTCGGGGTGGGCGTTGGCCGCCATTTCCGGGGTGCGGTCCCAGGCCATGTTGGGTTTCACCACCACGGTTTCCCCGGGGTTGACGAATTTCTTCATGCCCCCCAGCTTCTGGATGGCCTCTCCGGTGACCTGGTCCCACTTGGCCCCCTCGGCCTTGGCGATGAGGGGTTGAGGCTTATCCTGGGGGGCCATGGCCCAGAGTTCCCCGGGCATGACCA
>JBAQHL010000058.1:0-3994 GCA_049288295.1 Desulfobaccales bacterium | reverse complement strand
GCTGAAACACCATGCCGATGTGGCGGCGCACGCCCACCGGGTCTATGGTGGTGTCATAGATATCGATGCCGTGAAACAGCAGCTGCCCCTTAAAGCGAAAAGACCGGATCAGGTCGTTCATGCGGTTGATGCATCTAAGCACGGTGCTTTTGCCGCAGCCGGAGGGCCCGATGAACCCGGTGATATTATTCTTTTTAATGTCGATATGGCTGTCCCGGACGGCCAGGAAATCACCGTAGTGCAGTTCCTCAATTTTGCACTGAATAGCAACCTTGGCCTGATCCTGCTCGGTCACGGGGGGCTCCCCGGACCTCTTGGTATGCTGACGCGGTGTCATTTGCTTGCTCCTTCTTCCTGTTTGCCGCCGATCATCTTGCGGAAGACCATGATCATGGTCACGATGGAATTTTGCCCTTGGGATATCGCTCTGCTGATGAGGTTCAGGATTAAAACCATGAAGACCAGGAAAAGCGAGGCCGTCCAGGCCAATTCAATCTGGTTTTCATAAGGCATACCGGAAAAGTTGTAGATCAGGACCGCCAGGGAGGCTGTAGGTCTCATAAGATCGACTTTCCCTCCCTGGAAGAGCCAGTACTCGCTGAATAGCGCGGTAAACAGGAGGGGCGCGGTTTCTCCGGCGGCGCGGGCCACGGCCAGGATCACTCCGGTAATGATCCCCGGCATGGCTGTGGGTATCACCACCTTGGTGATAACCTGGGTATCGGTGCAGCCTATGCCGTGGGCCGCGTCTTTCATAATCCGGGGCACCATCTTCATGGCTTCTTCCGCAGTCAGCATGACCGTGGGCACCATGAGCAGGGCCAGAGCTATGCCGCCGGCCGGCGCCGAATAGGTGCCGGTGATCAGCACCACGGCCGCGTAGGCAAATACGCCGGCGAGGATGGAGGGCAGACCGGTGAGGGTCTTGGCGCAGAAACGGGCCACCGCGGCAATCCGGCTGTCGGGCCCCAACTCAGCCATGAAAACGGCCGCCAGGATCCCAAAAGGCACGCTGAGCAGCATGCCGATGCCCACCATGACCAGGGTCCCGATAATGGCATTGCCGAAGCCGCCGCCCATCTCGAAAGCCGTGGGCGGCAGTTCGGTGAAAATCGACCAGGACAACCGCTGACTGCCCTTGATAATCAGCATGATCAGCACTGAAAATAAGGGCAGACAGGCGAGAACGGCCATGGCCCAGGTGATAATGGTGAGGATGTTGTTGAACAGGGACCTGGGCTCAAAATACCTTTTTTCCAGTTCCGAGAGGAGCTCATCATCCCGGGCTGATTGTATGGCAGTAGCTTCCTTCATCTTAAAGACTCCGATGCTTGCTGGTCATGGTGATAATGAGCTGGCCGATGACATTGACGATGAGGGTGATCACCAACAGGACGATGGCCGCAAACATGAGGGCCTGGGTTTCACCCTTGCCTGCTTCCGGGAAGTTCAGAGCCAGGAGAGCCGCCAGGGTGTTGGCCGGTGAGAACAGGGACAGGCTGATCTGATTGGAGTTGCCCACCAGCATGGCCAGGGCCATGGTTTCGCCCAGAGCCCGGCCCAGGCCCAGTACTAGGGCGCCAAAAATCCCATGGGAGGCAGTGGGCAGCATAACCTTCAGGATCGCCTCCCAGCGGGTGGTCCCCATGCCGTATACTGCTTCCTTGATCTTATAAGGGATAGCCAGCAGCGCGTCCTGGGAGACTGCGGCCACCGTGGGCAGGATCATAATGGATAAAACCAGGGCTGCCGGCAGCATCCCCGGTCCGGCCAGGGTAGTGCTGAAAAAGGGAATCCAACTGAAATGACTGTATAGCCAATCAGTAAAAGGCCGGATAAGCGGAATCAGGACGAAGATGCCCCATAAGCCATAGACCACGCTGGGAATAGCCGCCAACAGTTCGACGATATTTTTAAAAACCGCCTGCAGCCAGGCCGGCAGAAAGTCCTGGGTCAGAAACACGGCTACCGCCACCCCGAAGACACCCCCGATGAGGAGCGCCAGGAAAGAACTGTACAGGGTGCCCCAGATCTGGGGCAGTATGCCAAACTGCGACTTATTGGCGTCCCAGGTCTGGGAAGTGAGAAAACTCACCCCGTAGGTGCCCATGGCCGGCAGGGCTTCTTTGCCAATTTCATATAAAATGTAAAACAACAACAGAATGATGGCTAAAGCGCAGAGCCACGTGGTGCCTTTGAAACTCTTGTCCGAGAAGGTTTCCCATTTGGAGGGCGGGACCGACACTGAGTCGCCTTCAAAGACGACTCTCACAAACTGTCTCTTGGGCATATCATTCACCTGTATTGACGTTCAGAAATCTTTTTCCTTGCCGGGAAACACCTTTGATGAAGTCAAACCGGTCGCTCAGGTCGGTAAAGTGGAGGCTTGAAGAGATGCCTGGCGGCCCCCGCCTCTCGGAGGCCGCCGCAGCTTTAATTCCCAGCAGTCAAGGTTGCGGTTACTGAATGTTCTGCGAGGCCTTTAACACCACTTCCACCACATTGGCCGGCAGCGGAATGTAGCCCATTTTGCCGCTGATCTTCTGTCCCTCGGTCAGGCAGTACTTCACCATTTTCCGCATGGCTTCGGCTTTTTTCGCATCGCCGTTTTGCTTGCGGAAAAGCATCCAGGTATAGGTGACGATGGGATAGGAGCCATCCCCTTCCGGGTCCGGCAGCCACACCCTGAGGTCCGGCGGCATGGTGGCCGTGGCCAGGGCTTCGGTTTCGCTCTTTTCGTTGGCCATGATAAATTTGCCGGCCCTGTTTTGCAGGGCCGCGGTATTCACCTTGGCCAGCTTGGCAAAACCGTATTCAATATAGCCGATGGAGCCGGGAGTCTGTTTGAGGGTGGCGGTCACCCCATCATTCTTGGGTGAGGCCACGATCTTGTCGCTGGAAGGCCAATTCACCGTGGTGCCGTGTCCGATGGCTTTGTTCCAGGCTTCGCTGATGGCGCTTAAATGCTTGGTAAACACAAAGGTAGTGCCGCTGCTGTCGGCCCGTCGCACCACCGTAATATCCTGGTCAGGAAGCTTAACTTTGGGATTGTCTTTGGCAATCAGGGGGTCGTTCCATTTCTTAATCTCCCCCATGAAAATCTTCGGGTAAACTTCCCGGCTCAGTTTCAAGCCATCGGGCACCCCCGGGATATTGTAGGCCAGCACAATGGAGCCTGCAGTCATGGGCAGCAATTGCACTCCCCCTTCTACCTTAGCCATTTCCTCATCGGTCATGGCCGCGTCGCTGGCTCCAAAGTCCGTTGTCTTATTGATGAAATCCTTGATACCGGCGCCGCTGCCCTTGGATTGATAGTCCACCAGGATATCAGGGTTTGCCTTGCTGAAGGTTTTGAACCAGGTGGAATAGAGAGGATAGGGGAAACTGGCCCCGGACCCCACCAGCCGCATTTGGTCTGCTTTAACCGCTGAGGCAGCCAACCCGGTGATCACGGCCGGCATCAACACCATGATGAATATTGCTAAGGCGCTGCGAAAACTTTTGTTCATGAATTCCTCCAAACCCTTTAGTAAAGTCATTTCCCCACAACGACAACGCCATGGATGGGTGTAACCGGCCTTGTTGAGGGCTGAGGGCCTTCAGACAGCCAGGGGGGGCCGTCGGGGCCTCGTTTGCCTGGGCCTCAGGCACCGTTGGTTAGAAGTTCGCAGTCTTTATTTTTATAGATGGTTTGCGAGAGAACTATTGCCGTAATGTTAGTTATTTGTAAATGCTTGGAGGAAGGTGGAATCTCCTGAGGCGAGTCTCATAGCGGGTGCAGTAACTACACAAAACCCTGTTAAGAAAGTTAGTTGGGAGAGAGCCAGGGGGATTGTGGCTTAGCGCCTTAGGGCCTGACAAGCCATGCCCCTAAGGGTTCCCATCCTGATCTCTTAGCGCGGTAGGACGGGCTTCCAGCCCGTGCAGGCACAGGTTTAAAACCTGTGCCTGCACGTCTTTTCATGGAGAGTCAAAGGCTCATGAGCGACTACCC
>JBAQHL010000057.1:0-4309 GCA_049288295.1 Desulfobaccales bacterium | reverse complement strand
TGTGGGAAATAGACCTGGGGGGGCACCCGGTCCTTCAGCGCGGAAAACTCCAGGTGGACGTGCGTGTTCACCAGGGCGGGGACAATGGCCCCCTCCCCGTGGTCCCGGACAGGCGAGGAAAATTCCTTCTTGAGGTCTCCCGCCTTACCCACCGCCACAATGTTGCCGCCGGCCACCGCCACCGCCCCGTTTTCCAAAACCGGGCCCTGGCCCGGGACCACCCAGCGGGCTTGATGCAGGGTTACTTGAACCATGTCCGCCAATCCTCACCGATATCGCCCCGCCGGCGGTAGCGCTCCATGAGCTTGACGCAGGGGCACACCCGGGGGGCCGCCGATAATTCGGGTAAAAGCCGCAACACCAGGTCAGGCATGGCGCCCTCCACTTCCTGGACTTTGGCCACCTCATCAGGGGTGGCCATTCCTTCAAACAGCACCCCGGGTTCAAAGGGGCGGTTTTTGATGCCTTCGGCAAAGTTCACCACGTAGCAGACAGCCACGTAGCACAGCTCCAATTCCCGGGCCAAAAAGACCTCCGGCACCAGGGTCATGCCCACCAGGTCCCCCCCCAGCAGCTTGAGTTTGCGAATCTCCGCCGGGGTCTCCAGCCGGGGGCCGCAGGTGGCCGCATAGACGCCCTGGGTGTGCAGGGGGAAAGGCCCATTTCCCAATGTCTTGATCAGGGCCTGGCGCAACTGCGGACAAAACACGGGATTCTGGCGGACAAACCCTAAGCCCCGGCCAGGGAAAAAGGTGAATGGCCCTCCCCGGGTTTCATCCAGAATGTCGTCAGGGGCCACCAGGTGGCCCGGGGCCATGGCCTCATTGACGGCCCCCGGGGCGCACCAGGCCAGGATTTTCTCCACCCCCAGGTTTTTCAGGGCATAGAGATTGGCCCGGTCGTTCACAAAAGGCGCAGAGACGTGGTAACCCTCCTCCCCATGCCGGGAGAGCACGGCAAAAGGAAGCCCCTCATGCTCGAAAAGGTGCACGGGATTGCTGTCCCCGAAGGGTGTGGCCTGAGTTTCGTCACCCAAATACCTCACACCCTTTGATAGAAAATCCCGGTGCGCCCCCACCCGGGCAATGACGGCCAGGCGAGGAGTAGATGAATTGGAGAGAGGGCCAGGGAATGGGCGATCACCCGACCGTCCTTCAAACTGCCCTCCAACCCCGCTTTGACCGGGAGCACAGGCATCTTGCCTTTGCACAGGCTGGAAGCCTGTGGTCCCGGAGTATGGGGTATCCACCGATTGATAGAGATGGTTCCGCCTTTGTGCCTCATACCCGGCGCTGGTGATGAGGCGGTTGATTTCGCTCTCGGAAAGGCGGAAGCTAATGCCGGCCGCAGCCACCACGTTTTCCTCAATCATGGTGGAGCCGAAGTCGTTGGCCCCGAAGTTAAGGGCCACCTGGGCGATTTTTCCCCCCTGGGTCACCCAGGAAACCTGCAGATTTTTGACGTTGTCCAGGACCAGGCGGGAGACGGCCAGGGTTGTTAGATAATCCCAGGAGCCGGCGGTCTGGCCGCCCAAGTGGGTGTTATCCGGCTGAAAGGTCCAGGGGATGAAGGCCATGAAGCCGCCGGTGTCATCCTGCAGATCGCGAAGGCGCAACAGGTGCTCGGTGCGTTCCGCCAGGGTTTCCACATGGCCGAACATCATGGTGGCCGTGGTTTTCAGGCCCAGGCCGTGGGCCGCGGCCATCACCTGCAGCCAGGCGGCGGCGCTGCATTTGTGGGGGGATAAGGCCTGACGCACCCGATCCACGAGGATTTCGGCGCCGCCGCCGGGGATGGAGCCCAGGCCGGCCCGGATGAGGCGGTCCAACACCTGGCTGACGGTAAGTCCGCTGTGGCCGGCAAAAAAGACTACTTCCGGCGGGGAAAAACCATGGACATGCAAGCCATGGCCCCGAATGGACTTCACCAGGTCTTCATAATAATCCAGGGACAGGGATGGGTTCAGGCCTCCCTGGAGCAGAATGCCGCTCCCTCCCAGGGCCTTGGTTTCCTCCAGTTTCTGGCCCAGGGTCTTGCGGTCCAGGACATAGCCCTCCGGGGAGCCGGGGGGCCGGTAAAAAGCACAGAACCGGCAGCCGGACACGCAAATATTGGTGTAATTGATGTTGCGGTCCACCACATAGGTGACGGCGGGCTCCGGGTGCAGACGCCACCTGACTCTAGCGGCCAGTCTCCCCAGGGTAAGGAGGTCGAGGTCCCAGAGAGCGAGGGCCTCCTCCCGGGAAAGGCGCTCCCCGGCTGCGAGCTTATCGTCCAGGTGCGCCTCGGGGGCCTTCATGATTGAACCACGTTATAGAGGGTGTCCCGCTCCACCGGCTCACAGCCGGCCTCCCGGATGAGATGCAGGAGTTGGGTGCGGGTGAGGCCCATGGGGGTCTGGGCCCCGGCCATGTGGGTGATCTTTTCCTCGATGACGGTGCCGTCGATGTCGTTAGCCCCGAAGGCCAGGGACAGTTGCGCCATTTTCACGCCGATCATGATCCAGAAGGCCTTGATGTGGGGAAAATTGTCCAGCATAAGGCGGGCCACCGCCAGGTTCTTGAGATCGTCAAAGCCCGTGGTCTCGGGCAGGTCCGGCAACTGGGTGTTTTGGGGATGAAAGGCCAGGGGAATGAAGGTGACAAAACCCCCGGTGTCGTCCTGGGCCTCCCTGAGCCTTAAAAGATGCTCCACCCGCTCCTCCACGCTCTCAAGATGGCCGTAGAGCATGGTGGCATTGGTTTTGAGCCCCAGGCGGTGCGCGGTTTGGGCCACCGACAGCCAGCCCGCCGGGGACAGTTTTTTCGGGCACAGGCTGTCCCGGATGCGGGGGCTGAAAACTTCGGCGCCGCCGCCGGGCAGCGACCCCAGCCCGGCTTCCTTCAGGGCCCACAGGGTGTCGGCCACGGACAGTCCGGCCAGGTCGGCTAAATAGGCGATCTCCACGGCAGTGAAAGCCTGGAGGTGCACTTCCGGCCGGATTTCCTTAATGCCCCGGAGCATGTCCACATAATAGGAGAAGGGCAAATCCGGGTGCAGTCCCCCCACGATGTGAATTTCCGTGATGGGCTCGCTCAGGCGCTCCCGCACTTTGGCGAACACCTCCGGCAGGGTCATGGTGTAAGCCTGGGGGTCAGCCGCGGTTTTGCCGAAGGCGCAAAACCGGCAGCCGTTCACACACACGTTGGAATAGTTGAGGTGCTGGTTATAAATGTAGTAAGCCCGGCGGCCGTGGAGACGCTCCCGTACCAGGTTGGCCAGGTAGCCCACGCCCAGGAGGTCCCGGCTGCGGTAGAGAGTCCCCCCGTCTTCTCCGTTCAGGCGCTCCTGCGCCATGACTTTGTCGTAAACCGGAACCAGGGCAGGGTCCTGAAAGAACGGTAGCATCATAATTTCTCCATATGACCAACTGGTCATTTTTTGCTGAAAAATTTTTATACGGTCTTGAAAAGTTTATGTAGACACCGCCCACCACATATTTGGCGGGCAGTGCCCGCCCTGATTTACTGCATGTGACCAGTTGGTCATTTTTTCTTAAAAAAAATTTTGCCTTAACGAAGGCATGGTGAGCTTTGGACCTTGGACCTTGGACCTTTCAGCTCACAGCTCATCCCTCCCTGCCAGCCCACCTCTGAGGAGTGCCACCAACTCCCGCACCCTGCTTTTGAGCTCAACCGGACCGGCCTGGTCCAATCCCAGGGTAACGTCAAAAGAAGGCACAGCCACCGCTTGCAGAAACCGGTCCAACAGGGCGTCCAGAAGAAATATTGCCGCGCCTGTGGGCAGGTCAGGCCGGAGTTCGCCCCGGGTATGACCCTGGCGCACCAGCGACCCCAGGTAATCGGCGGCAAACTGGCGCACGGCCTGGAGCAGCTCCTGGCGCCGGGGCACGTGCTGGTCAAACAAAATCTTCAAATAGAGGCCATACACCCGGGGATGGCGGTGGATGAAATCCACGCCGGCCAGCAAAGATTTTTCCAGGCGCAGAAAAAAATCCTCTTCCCGGGTTTCCTCCTTGACGCTGAGGAGGGTGCGCCGCACCATGCCGATGGCAAAGTCAAAGATAAAGAGGAACAGGGACTTCTTGTCTTTGAAATATTGGTAGATGGAGCCCTTGGCGATGCCGGACGCCGACACCATGGTATTGACGCTGGCCTGCTGGTAGCCCTTGTCGGAAAATTCCCCCAGGGCCGCGGCCATGACCCGGTCCTGCTTTTCAAGGGGGAGATTGTGAAAAGTGCTGCGCACGGCATCCATATGACCACTTGGTCATACCATCCTGGATGGGGATTGTCAACCAGGTCAATGG
>JBAQHL010000056.1:0-1666 GCA_049288295.1 Desulfobaccales bacterium | reverse complement strand
TCGGCGAAGTCACTGAATTGGCTCCCTATGTGGGCGCCCGGGATTTTCGCTCCGAAGACCCCCTGGAGCGCCTGGATACCAAGTACATGCAGGTGGTAGTCAAACTGCCGCCCAACATTCAGGCGCCCATCGGCCTACAGGTCATCGGCGTGGACCCCGATAAGCCTCCCCCATCACCCAAAAAGCCTTAATTGCAAGACCTCATAACCGCCAGTTCCTTTTCAACTCCCCTCGTGGTGATGCCGCCCTTTGCGGACCTTCCTGAAAGCCCTCCACAAAGATCGGGGGCACCCCCTCCGGATGGAATGCCCTGGGGCCTGAAAAGTGCGGCAAAATTAAAGTTCGTAATCAGGGAGAAGCGTCACTGACCAGAGTGCAATTTGGCCAGCAGGATCTCATAGAGGAGGTGTAATTCATCCTCCGGGGTTTCGATGCTCCCCGAAGACCGGATGCCATAAATCTCCTTGACATCAATGCCCATGAGGCCGGCGAGCAGCCGGGCCTGATGCCAGGTGGGGAGCCATACCAGTTTGGCCATCAGGTTCTCGATGGTTTCAAAAAGTTCCAGAAACCGTCCCAGGTTGAGAATGAAATAGATCTGCCGGGGAAAGGGCGAGGGGACCTGGATGACACCCTCCCGATCCCAGACGAAGCAACCGGCGTGAGGTTTCCACCTGAGCCCCGCTTCCTTAAGGTGCATTGCCCGGAGACAATGGCGCTCCTCAAAGGGCGTGGGGGCCAGATCAAAGGCAGGATCAAAAGGCGTTGATTTCATGGTTTTATTCTCATTTGGTAGCAGCAGACATCGTGGGTCGAAATTCATCAGGGGCTCTCATGGAGCCGTACAGGTATCCGGACATGCGTTTCAAGTAGTCACTGCCTAATGAATCGATTATTATTCGTGGGAGTCAAGCTCTTATTTACGAATTCTATCTCCCCCTCGTGGAGACGGGGGCTACCGCGGCGGCCCCGATAGGGGGAGAGGAGGTTATTCTCCCGCATGAGCCGCAGCACCCGCCGGCGGCCCACCTTGACCCCATCCCGCACCCGCAGCCTGGCCCACACCTTCCGATGCCCCTCGCCCTGAAACGGCGGGGTGTTCAGGTCCGCCCTGATCAGCTCCAAGAGTGCCGCGTCAGAGATAGCAGTTTTGGGTCGGCGTTTGCCGGCCGGGGCCAGGCACACCTGCGGCCCTGGCCCACCATGGGAATTGAGAGGGTCGCCGTTTCTGGTCTTGAGGGCCTCCTCCATGCCTGCCAGGGCGGTGTCTCGCCACTTTTCCAGGCGGTTAAAGCTCGATGCCCAACTCACGGGAGAGCAGCTCCATGGGCTCGCCTCGAAGGATGCGCAGCACCACCTCTCGTTTCCTGGGTGTCGTCCAACGTTGGCCCTGGCCCAATGGCCACGCACCTCCCTGCCCAGGGGGGACTCCGGTCGGCCTACGGCCTCCCTCCGTCCCCCCTGGGCCCACCTCACCCCTACCCTGGTCACTCTCCCGTTCCTTTGCCGTCTTCCGGTCCTCCTGGGTCACTTATTATCTCCCAATCACGTGTCCAAGAAAACCGGATCCACCTCAAGGATTGGGTGGAGAAGAAGATTCGCAGACATCGATGCGTGCTCGGCCCCGACCAGCGGCTTGCTTGGTCATCTGCGGCTTAGCGTCAAC
>JBAQHL010000055.1:0-1523 GCA_049288295.1 Desulfobaccales bacterium | reverse complement strand
CTTCATACCGCTACCTCCCGGCGGGGTCAAGATGGTGATCTGTTCTCCCAAAGGAGCCCACACCCGGGGGTCGGTAGGTCCGAAGAGGGCCACCACCCGAGCCGCGCCCGCCGCGGCCGCCAGGTGGGTGATGCCGCTGTCTCCCCCCAGGTAAAGGTGGGTCCGGGCCAAAAGCCGCGCCACCTTAACCAGGGGTTCACCAGCCCGGACCGCCTGCTCCTGGGCAGCCGCCAGCCCCTGGATATAGGGGAGGAGCGTCTCTTCTGCCGGGCCGGCCAGCCACACCACCTGAAGCCCGGCCTCCCAGGCCAACGCCCGGGCCACTTCATAATAGGAGGTCAAAGGCCAGTTTTTTTCCGGGCTGCCGCTTCCCGGGGCTATCACCAGGAGGCGTTTACCGGGTTCAAGCCCCAGGCCCCCCGGAAGGTTGTCCGCCACCCGCAGGCGAAATGGCCCCGGGAAGGCCCTGATCCCCAATGCCTCCAGCCGCCGGGCCTGAACCACGGTGACGTGGTCGGCGCCGCCCCTGGGAAAAGACGGCAGCCACAGGGCCTGAGGCAGGCCGGCCTCAAGCAGCCGGGCCAGGAAGCCGGGACGGGGCGAGGGGCTGAAAACCAGGGCCAGGTCAATGCCCTTTAACCGATCCGGCAAGGCCGTCGGCAGGGCGCCCTCTACCTGAAAAAGGGGGGTCCACACCGCCTCCCCGCCATCCCAGACGTCCTTCATAGGCAAGGACCAACCCAGCAGGCGCCAACGTTCCGGATGTCCCACGCCGATAAACCTGGCCTCAGGGAAATGGCGGCACACGGAGGCCAGGGCCGGCCCGGCCAGGAGCAGGTCCCCCAAGGCGCCCTGGTGCCAGACAAGGATTGTTTTTGGGGGTGAAAGTGGGAGAGCTGTGTCCAAGGGAATAAAAATCAATCAGGGTGTAGGGCCGAAATCCGCCAGACGCGCCTTGTCTATGCCGTAAATCAAGAAGCGCTTGTCCGGGCCCTCATAGACCAATTCCAGCAGGCCAGGGCAGTTAACAATGATCTGGCCGATAACCTCAGCAAAATGTCGTTCTTCAGAAAAGCCCGGCATGGGAAGGGAGACCAAAAACCGGGCCTGACGGCGCTCCAAAAACTGGACGACTTCCTTCCAGGAGCCCAGGGCCGGGTCCGGTGACCCGTAAAACAGCGACGCCGGCCTACCCTGAAAGGGGCGAAAAGCCTGCCGGCCGGTATACAAAAAGATCATGGTGTCCAGGCCAGAAGCAATCACCTCGCCAGGCTTGGTGTTCTGCTTGATCCACCGAAAGGTATCTTCATATGATTGCCAGGAAACCGCCTTGTTTATTTTGCTCACAAGGGGATAATGCCCATTGCGGGTTATCTGGACCATCCTGGCCATGACCGCGACATTAATAACCAGCAGTACTGCCCAAAGGAAAAACGCCAGCCGGGCGGAACCGATCCTCGGGACTCGCTGCAGCGCGCCTTTTGTCCAACCCAAAAAATAGGCCAGCAAAAAAGGGGTAAGGG
>JBAQHL010000054.1:0-3357 GCA_049288295.1 Desulfobaccales bacterium | reverse complement strand
TTTGGTCAGGATCGGAACGGCTTTAAGGGGCTGTTTCGATTTTTTTTTGCCAAATCCAGGTAATCCTTATCTAAGACAGTCAGGCGCACAAATCAGGAGGTTTCGACATGCGGGTAACAGGCAAGGTCAAGTGGTTCAATGATTCCAAAGGGTATGTTTTCATCTCCAGGGAGGATGGCCCCGACGTTTTTGTGCATCACTCCGCCATTCAAATGGATGGTTTTAAATCTCTTAAAGAGGACCAGGAAGTGGAGTTTGACATCACCCAGGGCGCCAAGGGACCTCAGGCGAGCAATGTAGTGGTGTTGTGAAGGTGTAAGCATTAAGCCATAAGCCTGGATCTCCAAACGAAAAAAATGATGTAGGGCGTATCACTTGCGCGCTTCAATAGTGCGCAATGTGAAACCTCTATCTATTATAATAGGGAAACCTTGCTGAAAAAAAAGAGATTTGTAAATATCTTAAAGCTTAAAGCTTAAAGCTTAAAGCTTACAGCTCTTAAACCCATGCTTGATCTTTTTCTGAACGAACAGGATATCCGGCAGATTCAGGCCCACGGGCTCACCCTGGACCAGGTGCAGGAGCAATTCCGCTTTTTTGCCAGGCCGCCGCGCTTTGCCCGCCTGGCAAGGGCTGCCACCGTGTCTGACGGCATTCACCGCCTCCCTGCCGGCGGCCTCGAAAGCTACCTCCAAAAGCACAGTGCGGCTGCCCGCTTCGGCCGCTTTACCAAGTTTGTCCCGGCCTCAGGCGGCGCCACCCGGATGTTCGAACTCCTGCTTTATTTTTTCTATAATGTGGAGGGCGACCTGAAGGCCGTGGTTGAGGCTGAAATACAGGAGGGTGAGCCGCGGACCCAGGAATTCCTGGGCTTTTATGATGCGCTCTCCCGGTTTGCTTTTTTCCAGGATTTACAGGGAAACCTGGCGGCCGGCGGCCATAGCCTGGAGGACCTGCTGGCGGCCCGCCGCTATCGGAAGATTATCTATCACGTGCTCACGGAAGCCGGCCTGCATTATCAGGACCTGCCCAAGGCCCTTATTAAATTCCATGCCTACGAAGACGCCAGCCGCACGCCCCTGGAGGAGCATCTGGTGGAAGCCGCGGCCTACGTCCGCGATCAGGACGGCAGGTGCCGCCTGCACCTGACCATCCTGCCCCGTCATCGGCCAGCCTTTGAGCGGGTCTTGCAGCAGATACAGCCCGCCCTGGAGGAGCGGTTTCACTGCCGCTTTACGGTGGAGTTCTCTTTTCAGCATCCCCGCACCGATACCCTGGCGGCAGATGCCGACAACCGGCCATTCAGGGACAGCCGGGGCCATCTGGTGTTCCGGCCGGGGGGGCATGGCGCCCTCCTTGAGAACCTCCAGGAACTTCAGGGCGATCTGGTCTACATCAAGAACATCGACAATGTCGTCCCGGACCGCCTGAAGGAGCCCACCATCCTCTGGAAAAAAGTCCTGGGAGGCTTGCTGGCGGACTTGCAAGGGCAGATTCACCGGCATCTGCAAAATCTCACGCAAAACAGCCGTGAGCGCCCTTACCTGGAAAGCGCCCTGGAATTCGCCCAAAACCGCCTGGCCCTGGCCTTGCCTTCCCAAATCCTGGAGTGGCCGGAGGATCTGGCCCGGGACTTCTTGGCCAAGGCCCTGAACCGCCCCCTTAGGGTCTGCGGCGTGGTGCCCAATCAAGGGGAACCGGGTGGCGCGCCCTTCTGGGTTCAGGAACCGGACGGCTCCCTTTCCCTCCAGATCGTGGAAAAGGCCCAGGTTGACCTGAGCGACCCGGAGCAGCGGGATATTTGGGAAACCGCCACGCATTTTAACCCGGTGGACCTGGTCTGCGCCCTCCGGGATGACCAGGGGGTGCCCTACGATCTCTCCCGATACGTGGACCATGAGGCCGTGTTCATCTCCCGCAAATCCCTGGAGGGCCGGGAGTTGAAGGCACTGGAACTGCCCGGCCTGTGGAACGGCGCCATGGCCCGCTGGCTCACGGTATTTGTCGAGGTGCCCATTATTACCTTTAATCCGGTGAAAACCGTCTTTGACCTCCTGCGCCCCGAGCACCAGCCTGAGGAAAATGGGAATTCCTGGTGACGGCTTAAGTATTATGTCCCCCAGGGCCCTTCGTTTCCTGGTAAGTTGGTTTGCCATTCTCCTGGCCTCCACGACGTCTGCCCAGGAATATTCTCCCTACGGCAATCTCCTGACCCGCCTGACCATCAGAGACGTCCCCATCACCGCTGAAGTGGTGAGCACCCCGGAGAAGCACTATTTGGGCTTGAGCCACCGGCAGGCCCTGGCCGAGGGCCACGGCATGCTCTTTGTCATGGAAACCGCGGCTCACCAGGGCTTCTGTATGCGGGATATGCTTTTTTCCATAGATATTTTCTGGATAGCTGACGGCAAGGTGGCCGGCATTCATCCCCGGCTTTCCCCGAAAGGTCAGGGAACCTTTGTTTCTCCGGTGCCGGTGCGCCTGGTTTTGGAAGTCCCGGCAGGGTTCGCCCAGCGCCGCGGCATCAAGGTGGGGGACCCGGTAACCTTGCAGTTGCCGGGGTTGGGCGCCCAGGCGCCATAAATGCTATTTGGCTGTTGAAAAACTGTCTTTCCCCCGTTATTGTCATTCTGAGCGTAGCAAATAATCTAGTATTATCAATCAGTTATAGATCCTTCACTTCGTTCAGGATGACAAAAAAATCTGGGTTTTTCAACAACCTGCTTTACGCCGAAAAAATGTCGGGTGTTGTAATATTACTTTTTTGAACGCCTCACGGTATAAGACAGCACCATATAGCCGGCTGCCTTACCTTTTCTTGTCCTGCTCAAACACCAGGGTCAAAATTTTCCAGCCTGCCGCAGTCTTCAGGAACGTGAAGTAATCGGTGCCTGTGGCGGTGGTGCCGCTTTTAAGCAGTTCCCAGCGGACCAGGGCCTGGGCCGTGCGTCCGCGCACCTCTATGGTTGATTGCGTCGGCTTTTCGGTCATGGGCGCGGTCGCCGCCAGATGGGCCTTTTCCTGTTGGGCGATGAACTCCTCCAGGGAATATTTGTGGGGATTTCCAGAAGCGTCAATGAAATACACCGAGGCCTGGGCATGAAAACAATTTTTATAAGCTTGCATATCGGGTTTGGACCATGACGAAAAATACTCCGAGATAAGTCTGGCAAGCACCTGTTCCTCGGCGCCGGCTGCCTGTTTTACGTCAACCCAGCCCAGGCAGGGAGTCAGGCAGGCCATGAGCAAAAGAATAACCACCCTGGCAGCGCCAGGCGGACCAAGGGAGATCTTGAAAACACTGTTTGGTCTCAAACGTTATCCCCCTAAATTTTCACAGCCATTACTCATAAGCCG
>JBAQHL010000053.1:0-2063 GCA_049288295.1 Desulfobaccales bacterium | reverse complement strand
CTCCCAGGCCCGGCCGGTGGCGAACACCGCGAAGGTGCTGGCAAAGGGGATTTTGCCCCCCAGGGCCAGGCCGGCGGCGGTGCCCATCAGGTCCTGCTCGGCGATGCCGATATTGAAAAAGCGGTCCTGGAAAACCTTAGCAAATTTAGCGGTTTGGGTGGACCCGGAGAGGTCGGCGTCCAAAACCACGATGTCCGGATATTCCTCCCCCAATTGGGCCAGGATCTTGCCGTATTCCACCCGGGTGCTTTCTTTGGCGGGAAATTGCACAGTTTCAGGAAGCGCGCCCACGAACCTACCTCACCTTGACTGAAGTTCTTTCACGGCCTGGTTATACTCTTCAGTATTAGGGGTGACGCCGTGAAACTTGACCTGATTTTCAAAGATGGACACTCCCTTGCCCTTGGTGGTGTGGGCAATGATGATGCCAGGCCGGCCCTTGGTCTCGTTGCAGGCCTGGAGCGCCGCCAACACCTCGGGAATGGAGTGGCCGTCCACCTCCAGCGTGTGCCAGCCGAAGGCCTGCCACTTGGCGGCCAGGGGCTCCACACTCATGACCTCCTTGGTGTGGCCGTCGATTTGCAGACGGTTGCGGTCCAGGATGGCGGTGAGATTGTCCAGGGAGTAATGGGACGCAGTCATGGCCGCTTCCCAGATTTGCCCCTCCTGGATTTCCCCGTCCCCCAGCAGCACGTAAACCCTTTGCTTGCTGTGATTGAGCCTTAGGGCCAGGGCCAGGCCGTTGGCCACCGACAGGCCTTGTCCCAGGGAACCGGTGGAAACCTCCACGCCGGGAGTGCACTTGGAGTCGGGGTGACCCTGGAGGCGGCTGCCGAACTGGCGCAGGCTGGAAAGCTCCTCCCGGGGAAAATAGCCCAGCCGGGCCAGGATGGCATAGAGCACCGGCGCGGCGTGGCCTTTGGACAGGACAAAGTAATCCCGCTCGGGGTAGCAGGCGTTGCCGGGTTCCAGATGCATGTGGCTGAAAAACAAAGCCACCAGGGCATCAGTGGCGGAGAGGGACCCCCCCACATGCCCGGAGCCGGCCTGGTAGAGCATCTCCACGATGTCCAGGCGGATTTGCCGGGAAATTTCCTTTAGTTGGTTCGGATCGCTGATAGGATACATTTCATTAACGTTAAGTCACTTTTAAGATAGTATAACCAGGAAATCAACAGATTTTCAATCACCTCGGCAAATTCCCTTGATTATTAGAAAAAAAAGGGGAGAGCCCGGCCCGGTTGGGGAGTTGCCGGGAAAAAGCCGCCGGGCATGGAGAGCAGGAATAGGCCCAACCCGATTTCTCTTGTTCTCCCCCGGGGGTGGGGGGTATATAATTATAAATTCTGAATACGCTCTGGATTTACATATTAGAATTCCGGAAATCCGGTAGTCAAGCTTTGCGTAAAAAACAGAGAGGACCTATGGCCTTAACCCGAGAAG
This sequence comes from Desulfobaccales bacterium, assembly GCA_049288295.1. GTDB lineage: Bacteria > Desulfobacterota > Desulfobaccia > Desulfobaccales > 0-14-0-80-60-11 > JBGSLA01. Next base: position 620 of record JBAQHL010000053.1, on the reverse strand, counting down.
AAGTGCTCCACGTGGCCAAACTGGCCCGCCTCAGCCTCAACCCTGAGGAGGTGGACCTTTTTACCCGCCAGCTTAACAATATTTTGGCCTATGTGGAGAAATTGCAGGAAGTGGACACCGACGGGGTCCCCCCCATGGCCCACGCGGTGCCGATTTTTAACGTTTTCCGGGAAGATGAGGTGGCGCCGAGTCTGTCCCGGGATGAGGGTCTGGCCAACGCCCCGGCCCAGGAAGAGGGGACCTTTGTGGTCCCCCGGGTCATCTAAGAGGACGGGTATGGCCGCCGACCTGTGCCGCCTGAGCATAACTGAGCTTGCCCCCCTGCTTTCCCGGCGGGAAGTCTCCCCGGTGGAAGTGACGGAGGCTTTTCTGGCCCGCATCAGCGAGCTGGATCCGGAGCTCAACTCCTATATCACCGTGGACGAGAAGGGGGCCAGGGTCAGGGCCCGGGAGGCGGAGGCCCGCCTGGCCCAGGGGGAAACCGGTCCCTTGCTGGGCGTCCCCCTGGCCCTCAAGGATGTGCTGGCCACCCAGGGACTGCGCACCACCTGCGCTTCCCGCATCCTGGCAGATTTTGTGCCCCCCTTCGACGCCACCGTGTGCACGCGTCTGCGTCAAGC
>JBAQHL010000052.1:0-4007 GCA_049288295.1 Desulfobaccales bacterium | reverse complement strand
ACCGGAAATCGTACGCTCCATGACAAATTTTGAGTGGCTTAATACTCTATGTTTGACGTGTAATTAGTATTAATCGCTGAGTTTGTTGCATGTAAAACCGAAACTCGCTATAAGACCCATATTATCCTGGTTCTCCGGTGCGCTCGCTCTCCGGCGCCCTTTTTTTTAGCTTTTGCGCCTGTGCCCCTTGGCGTGATCCCATCAACCAGCCATTTTGAGACCTCTGTTCCGAAAAGTTTCGAGTTCTTAGTTTCGAGTTTCGAGAACTAAAAAGACGTAGGGCGGGAAAGCGCAGCGCATCCCGCCTTCAGGCACTGCCCACCAAAAATGGCGGGCGGGGACGCCCGCCCTACCGACTTTTTATGCTTTGCGGGTGGGCCACCGGCCCATGAGGAGCTGTTCCGAAAATATTTCTCATAGGGTGCGTTTTACGCGCCAAATTGATGCGTGAAACGCACCCTACATTCTAAGCCTTGCCTTGCCTTTGTATTACAACGCCGGCCGCAGATACAGGGGCGTGAGTTGTGGGGGGGGCACGGTGAGGCCCTGGGCCAGGCGCCGGCGGCCCAGGCGGCCCACCCAGGCAGCCCGGGGGCGCCAGTGGTCCTCGGGGGCGAAGAGCGCGCCGGGAGGGAGATGCTCCAGAAGAAAGTCCTTGTAAGGTATAAGAGCCGGACCGGTGATGAGGACGGGTGGCTGAAGGCGCCCGGGGAGGCCGGCAATGGCCAGGCGCTCAGGCTGTCCCAGGGGCTCGGGGAACTCCCCCCGGCAGTCAAACCGCCCCAGATAAACCTCTTGGCGCTTGGCGTCGGCAACGGCAGCCACGGGGTGGGGGTGTCCGGCAAAGGGGGCGGCCAGAACTTCCAGGGTGGGGACGGGCACGGCCGGGCATCCCAGGGCCAGGACCAGGCCCTGGGCGGTGGCCATTCCCAGGCGCAGACCGGTGAAATTGCCGGGACCCTGGCTCACGCAGATGGCCTCAATTTCTCTTAAAACGCGCCCCGTTTGGGCCAAAAGCGCATCCAGGGCCGGAAGCAGGTGCACCAGAAAGGAGCCCGGGGTGTCCAGGGTCCGTTCGCCCACCACCTCGTCGTCCTGAAGGAGGGCCAGGCCGCCTCTATCGGTGGCGGTATCCAGGGCCAGGAGCAGCAAGAGGGCTACTGTCTCGGCGCAAACAACCGCATGATGTCATGGTAAAAGACCAGGACCATCAAGGTCAAAATGAGCATCATGCCCACGGCCTGGGCCATTTCCCGGTGCTTCAGGGGCACGGGCTTGCCGCGCACCGCTTCCAGAAACAAAAAGACGATATGGCCCCCGTCCAGGACCGGCACCGGCAGGAGGTTGAGGAGCGTAAGATTGACGCTCAACACAGCCATGAAGTGCACGAGGTGGGAAAACCCCATCTCCGCCTGCCTGCCCGCCACCTGCGCGATCATAATAGGGCCGCCCAGGGTGTCCATGGAGATTTCCCGGGTCACTACCTTGTAAAGGCTCTGGAGGGTAAGGGCCGCGATGCGCAGGGTATAAGACATGCCCTCCTCCAGAGCGGCGAAGAGCCCCAACTCTTCGGTGACCAGTTTTTCAGAGGAGGCCACCCCGATTTGGAAGGCCTTCACTTTCTGGCCGAAGAGGTTTTCGCTTTCCCGAATCTCGGGGGTCACTTTAACGTCCAGGTCCTGGCCGCCCCTTTTGACAGTAAGGGACACGGTCTTGCCCCCGTGCTGACGGATCTCCCGGGACAAATCCTCCCAGCGCTTCACCGGGGCGCCGTTCACCGACAAAATGACGTCATTGGCTTTGAGTCCGGCCCGTTCCGCAGGCGACCCCTCGATGATGCGGCCCACCTCCGTGGGAACATAGGGAAGTCCGGACACGGCAAAAAGCAGGAACAGGGCCAGAAAGGCAAAGAGGAAGTTAAACACCGGGCCGGCCAGGACAATGGCGGCCCGCTGCCACAAAGGGCGGTGCTGGAAGGAGCGGGGAATGAGCTCGGGGGGAACTTCGTCGTTGGGATTTTCTCCCAGGAGCTTGACATAGCCTCCCAAGGGCACCACCGACAGGCGATAGTTGGTCTCCCCGATTTGCTTGGATAAAAGTTTTGGGGGAAATCCCAGGGAAAAAATGTCCACCCGCACCCCCAGGAACTTAGCCACCAGGAAATGCCCCAACTCGTGGACGAAAATCAGGACCCCCAGGACCACCAGGGTGGCAACAATAGTGGTGAAATAGGGGGATATCAGGCCGATGAGGCCGGCCATCTGGAGAGGCGCTCCGGTGGAGGCCAAAAAGGTCATCATGGAAGTGTGCGATCTCCTTGAAACAAAATATATATTTTTATCATAAATTTATCAAAGTTATGAGGACAGGGGTTTTATGAAGCGCCAACCATTCAACTTCCCTTGTTGACCAATCCCTGGGCATGCTCCCGGGCCCAGGCATTTACCGCCAGGACCTGCGCCAAACTTTTCAGGGGTTCCGGGGCATGGGCCGCCATGGTCTCTTCCACCACCCGGGGGATGCCGGGGAAGGGTAAACGGCCATCCAGGAAGGCGGCCACGGCCACTTCATTGGCGGCATTGAGCACTGCCGGCATGGTGCCCCCCGCGTGCGCGGCCTCATAGCCCAGGCGCAAGGAAGGGAAGCGCTCAAGATCCGGCCGCTCGAAGGTGAGCTGGGCCACTTTCCCCAGGTCCAGGGGCTCGGAGCTCAAGGGCAGCCGCCGGGGATAGGTGAGCGCATAGGCTATGGGGAGGCGCATGTCCGGCCAACCCAGTTGGGCCAACACCGAGCCGTCCACGAATTCCACCAGGGAGTGGATGATGCTCTGGGGATGAATAAAAACCTCGACCTGGGAAACCGGCAGCCCGAAGAGCACGCTGGCCTCGATGACCTCCAGGGCCTTGTTCATCATGGTGGCCGAGTCAATGGTGATTTTGGCCCCCATGGACCAGTTGGGATGTTTGAGGGCCTGCGCGGGAGTGGCTGCGGCCAGCTTTTCCTGGGGCCAGGTGCGGAAGGGGCCTCCTGAAGCTGTAAGCCACAAGCGCCGGACTTCCTCCCGGCGTTGTCCCTCCAGGGCCTGGAAAATGGCGCTGTGTTCGCTGTCAACCGGGATGAGGGCCGCACCGTTGGCCGCCACCGCAGCCATTATCAGGGAGCCCGCGGCCACCAGGGTTTCCTTGTTGGCCAGGGCCACGGTTTTGCCGGCCTGAATTGCGGCCAGGGTGGGCGTGAGTCCCACCGCGCCCACCATGGCGGAAACCACCAGGTCGGCCTCCGAGGCCGCAGCCACAGCCACTGCGCCTTCCTGGCCCACCAGGATTTCCACCGGCGGCTGACCGGCTAGAGAGGCTCTCAGTTCCCGAGCCGCGGCCTCGTCTTGCACGGAGACCAACCGGGGGCGCACCGCCCTGATCTGTTCCGCCAGCAGCCCCACGTTTTTTCCCGCGGCCAGGCCCACCACCTGAAATTCCTGGGGGTGTTCCGCCACCACGGCCAGGGCATTTTGCCCGATGGAGCCGGTGGAGCCCAAAATGGCTAAACGTTTCATAAATAAAGAATCCTTATATAAACCGTATGATTGTAACCAATTTGGCATTGTTGTGAAAGTCATTTGAGGGGAGGGAGGCGGGACCAGATAAACCCTGTGGCCGCGAGCGTCTCGTCAGCCGGGTTTAAGGGCAGGGACGAAGATATAAAAAGATAATTATGCACAAGAGTTTATATTATTTCCTGTTTGCCCGCCGTATGGTGATCTCTGCAGGGTTAGATGAAATGAAAGCTGAAAAAGAAAGGCAAGCCGCCCGGGGGCTGGCCGGTCCGGTGGTTGGGCCGCATCTCAGCGACTTGAAAACTCTTGGCGGAGATACCTATTCGAGGTTTGACCATGAAAAAATTGACCTTATTTCTGGTGACAGTGATGCTCAGCTTGGTGACCCTGCACTCCCCGGCCCCGGCAGATCTGCGCCTGCATTACAGCAAAATGTTTAACCCCGGTTCATTGG
>JBAQHL010000051.1:0-2752 GCA_049288295.1 Desulfobaccales bacterium | reverse complement strand
GCGTGGCACAGGTTGGAAGCCTGCGCTCCCGAACTTCCGCCGGTAGCACGGGCATCCTGCCCGGGCCGGGACGGGCTGGAAGCCCGTCCTACCGGGCTAAGGGATTGGGGGAGGGGGTGTGCTTCTTCTCTCCGGCTCACGGCCTCACCTCGGCCCCCGGCCTTCCAGCGACCGGTACACGCCCACCACCTTGCCCAGGATCTGGACCATCTCCGCGGCTTCCTCCGGGGCAAAGCGCAAGGGCGCGAAGTCCGGGTTGTCCCCTCTCAGGACCAGGCCGCCGGCCTCCTCATAGACCCGCTTCACCGTGGCCTCCTCGTCCACCAGGACCACGGCGATCTCCCCCCGGCTCACCCGGGGCTGCACCCGCACCATCACCAGATCACCGGGCAACAAGAGGGGCGCCATGCTATCTCCCGAAACCCGCAGGAGGAAGACCTCCTCCCCCTGGACCCAGGCCCGGGGGAGCGCCAGGGTGTCCTCCACCTGTTCCGTGGCCAAAAGGGGCTGCCCGGCGGCGATGCGCCCGAGGATGGGCACCTCCACCACCTGCTCGTCCAGGCGGGACACCAGGGCCAGCCCCCGGGAGAGCCCCGGCTCCCGGTGCAGGTAGCCCTTTCTTTTCAGCGCGGCCAGGTGATCCGCAGCGGCCCGGGGCTGGACCCCGAAGTGGGCCGCCACTTCCCGCACCGTGGGGGGATAGCCCTGCCGCCGGCAGAACTCCTCCAAAAAGGCCAATACCACCCGTTGCTTATCCGTCAAAGGCTTCATGACTGCTTAATACTATACAATAGTATACTTGTCAAGAGGATAGTTAGCTGATTAGAAAAAACCTGGGGCAGAGGCGATTTCTGGTTAGACAACCATAAAGGTCGCTGGGAACCTCCAGGTATAGGTGCAGGGATGCCGGGACATAAGGCCGAAAAACCCTTGCTGCCATGTCAGGGTCTTGGTATGTTAGAAGCCTATGAGAGAAAAAGTGAGCAAAGCGGTGTCCCGCCGGGCCCAGGAGATCACCCCGTTTCTGGTGATGGACATCCTGGAGCGGGCCAAAGAGCTGGAGCGCCAGGGAGAGCATGTCATTCACCTGGAGATCGGGGAGCCGGACTTCGACACCCCCCAGGTGGTCAAGGATGCAGCAAACCGGGCCATGGCCTCCGGGGAAACCCAGTATACCCATTCCCAGGGTCTCCTCGAACTGCGGGAGGCCCTGTGCCGGCACTATCTGGAAAAGTATGGCGTCAAGCTGTCGCCGGAGCAGTTTGTCGTGACCTCAGGGACCTCCCCGGCCATGTTGCTCATCTTCGCGGCGCTCCTGGACCCCGGGGACGAAGTGGCTCTGAGCAACCCCCACTACGCCTGCTACCCCAATTTTCTCCGGTTGGTGGACGCCAGACCGCGCTATGTCAAGGTCCGGGAGGAGGAGGGCTTCCAGTTCCGGCCGCAAGATGTCAAGGCCCAGCTTACGCCCCGCACCAAGGCCATCATTATCAATTCTCCGGCCAACCCCACCGGCACCCTGCTCACCGCCGAGCGCCTGAGCCAGCTTGCTGGGTTAGGGCCCCATATCGTCTCAGACGAAATCTATCACGGCCTGGTGTACGAGGGCAAAGAGCACTCCATCCTGGAATATACCGACAAGGCCTTTGTGATCAACGGCTTTTCCAAGCTCTACGCCATGACCGGCTGGCGCCTGGGGTACCTCATCGCGCCCCTGGAGTTTGTGCGGCCCATTCAGAAGCTCATGCAGAATTTTTTTATCTCCGCCAACGCCTTTGTGCAGCGGGCCGGCGTGGCGGCCCTCACCCAAGCGGGGCCCGAGGTGGAGCGCATGCGGGCCATCTATGACGAGCGCCGCCGTTTTCTGCTGGCGGGACTGAGGCGTCTGGGTTTTTATATTCCGGTGGACCCCACGGGCGCCTTTTATGTCTTTGTGAATGCCCGCCATTTGTCCACCAACTCTTACGAACTGGCCTTTGACATCCTGGAACAGGCCAAAGTGGGGGTGACGCCGGGCATTGACTTCGGGTCCGGAGGGGAGGGCTATCTGCGCCTGTCCTATGCCAGTTCTCTGGAAAACCTGGCGGAAGCCCTGGGGCGGCTGAAAACCTACTTGGAGCGGCGCCCTCGTTCATAAATAGTTTTCTTAGAGACATCCCCCCAGCCAATTCGAAACCTCTGTCCTAAAAGATTCGAGTTTTGAGTTTCAAGTTGTAAGTTGTGAGGAAATCCTTTACCCCCTCTCCACCCGCTGGCGGGGGGAGAGGGTTGGGGTGAGGGGGGAAATTTTTTCATAATTTGCGATTGGGCCAATGGCCCGTGAGGAACTGTTACGAAAAATGCTCAGGTCGTAGGGCGGGAAAGCGCAGCGCATCCCGCCTGCAGGCGTGCGGCCCAACCGGACGGCGGGCACGGAGGCCCGCCCTACCGGACTTTTCATGTTTTTGGGTGAACCGCAAGGTTCATGAACGACTGCGAAATGCACTCTTTTCATCCAGGGAAGCGAAGGATCTGATTTTTTCATACGGTTATGAGGCTGTAAGGGAATTTTTCATTCCCAGAATTCATGAGGGCCTTTTAGGGACGGATTTGTCAGATTGATAGGCGGCAAGGTCCCCTACGGCGACTTTTCTCAAATCCAAAAGAAGGATGGGTTTGGCTCCAGGGGCCCATATTCCTCGGAGATATATAACCTATTATATTTACTGATAAATACAAGATGGCAAAACTTGGCAAGCATTATGCATATCTA
>JBAQHL010000050.1:0-10776 GCA_049288295.1 Desulfobaccales bacterium | reverse complement strand
TTCGGCCAGGCCACCCAGAAAGCCCTCACCGGTTTCGCGGCTGAAGTCGACCGGCTGGTATCCCAGGCCGACACGGTTAAGGATTGCTTCAAGGACAGCCCCGCGGCCCGGGAACTGGGAACCGCGTACCCCTTTTTCCAGGGGGCCATGACCTGGATCAGCGACATCCCGGCGTTCGCGCGAAATGTGGCCGAAGCCGGGGGCCTGCCCACCATCGCCATGGGTTTGCGGAACCGGGCTCTCTTAGACCGGGACCTGGGCCGTCTCCCTGAGACCTTGGGCGGACGTCCCTATGCGGTCAATCTTATTGCCCTCCCGGAAAATCCCTGCCTGGACGATCAACTCGCCTGGGTGATGGCAACCAGGCCGCCCCTGGCGGTCATCGCCGCAGGCGACCCGGCCTACGCCCAAAAACTTTGCCAGCACGGCATCCCCACTGTTTACATCGCGCCCAACGAAGGCCTCCTGCGCCTGGCTTTGCAGGCCGGGGCCAACTGGGTAGTTATCGAAGGCCACGAGGCCGGGGGCCACGTGGGCACGCATTCCACCCTCACCCTGGCGCAAATGGTCCTGGAGCTAAAACGCCGGGAGCCCAACCTGTTTAAAAATGCCCGGGTAGTGTTGGCAGGAGGCATTTATAACCGGGCCACTGCGTTTAGGGCCGCCATGCTGGGGGCCGACGCCCTGCAGATGGGCACCGTGTATTTGGCCACCAAAGAAATCGTGGACACCGGCGCCTTGAGCCCCATTTACCAGCGCATGATCCTGGAGGCCCAGCCTGGCGGCACCACCGTTTCCGGCGAAACCGTGGGCCTGGGGGTGCGCTCTCTCAAGACTCCGAAAATGGAGGCCATCCTGGCCCTGGAACGGGATTTTGCCGCAGGCCGGGAGGACGAAACCTCTTTCCGCCACCGCCTGGAGGCCATGGGGGCACGCACCCTGCTCATTGCAGCCCGGGGTGTCCAGGAGCCCGGGGGCAAGCCCCTGGATGAATCAGCCTGCCTTCAGGAAGGCCAGTTCATGAGCGGCGCCGCGGCCGGTGCCATTTCCCGGCTAACCACCCTGGCGGAACTCCACCAGGAGTTGGCGGCCGGCCCCCTCGCCCTGGCCCGGCCTCACCTGAAGCCCATGGAGGCCCCAGCCGTGCTGCGGCCCGCCAGATCCGGGGGGAACGGCAAGGAACGGGTGGCCGTCACCGGCATGGCCCTGGTGAACGCCCTGGGCAACAGCCCCAGGGAAATCTGGGAAGCCTCGCTGGGCATGCAGTGCGGTATCATCGAGGTGCCTCCCACCAAGTGGGACCACAGTTTTTATTACGACCCCGATCCCCGCGCCCCGGAAAAGACCTACTGCAAGGTGGGGGCCTTCCAGAATATTGAGATCAACCGCAAAGAGTTGGCCATTCCGCCCCAGGATTTCCGGACCATGTCCAACTCCACCCGCCTGACCCTGTGGCTGGCCCATCACGCCCTGGCGGACTCCGGCCTCCTGGAATCAGACATCCCCCGGGAGCGCATCGCGGTGCTCATTTCCCAGAACTCCGGCGAAGTGGCCAGCACCCTGCGGGACCTGGTGGTGGGTTTGGCCGCGCCCCACATGATTCAATCTGTGGGGAATATCGTCAGCCTGTCCCCGCTCCAGGCCCATGCCGCCGAGGACTACATCAAATCCACCCTGATCCGGGTGGATGACACCACCCTTCTGGGCCGCCTCAACTGCACTGCCGGCGGCTTTATCTGCAACAAGTACGGGTTCAGGGGGCCGTCTTTTTCCGTGTCTGCGGCCTGCGCCACCAGCCTCGTGGCCCTTTATGCCGCCATGCTCATGATCAAAAACGGGGTCATTGACGCCGCGGTGGTGGGCGGCGGGGAAGAAACCCTGACCCCGGCCCATTTTCTGGAATTTTCCGCCTTGGGCGCTTTGGCCGGTCTTACGGGCAATTCCCGGCTGCCCCACCAGATGAGCCGCCCCTTTGACGCCCACCGGGACGGCATGGTCCTGGGCGAAGGGGGCCCCATCATCATCATCGAGCGGGAGTCGGTGGCCCGCCGCCGGGGCGCCAACGTGCACGCCTATATCACCGGCATGGGGGCCTCCAACAGCGATCAGGGCATGGTGGAATCCCTCGCCGAGACCCAGGAGATCGCGGTCAAAGCAGCCTTTACCGACGCGGGCTATGACCCCGAAACCGTGGGCCTGGTGGAGTGCCACGCCACCGCCACCATGCAGGGGGACGGCGAAGAGGTGCACGCGCTCAAGACCTTCTTTCCGCAGGGTCAGGCCACGCATCTCACTTCGTTCAAATCCCAGATCGGCCACACCCTGGGCGCCTCCGGCCTGAACAGCCTGATCCGGGGGGTCATGGCCATGCAAACCGGGGTGATCCCGCCCTCCCTGAACTACGACACCCCCGATCCCCAGATCGATCTGGAAAGCTGGGGCTTCCAGGTGGCTCACACCCCCGAGGACTGGCCCCGGCCCCAGGACCATCCCCGGCGTCTCATGGTCAACGCTTTTGGCTTTGGCGGCGCCAATTATGTGGTGCAATTAGAAGAAAATCTGAACGGCGCGGCCCCCGTGCTGGTGAGTCTCCCGGAACCCGACTTTTCCGGGGACGAACCCGCCGCCGCAGACCAGGCCTCGCCCCAGGTGAACGGCATTTCGTTTTTCAGGGCCAAGGCCGGTAACCAGGCATACCGCCTGGCCATCCAGGCCGACAGCGACAAGGAGGCCCGGGAAAAAGCCCTCAGCTTGAAGCCCCTGGAAGTGGCCACCCCCCTTACCGACAAGGACCGCCGCAAGTTCGAACGTCTGGGCGCCTTTCTCGGGACGGAAGCCCCGCCGGAGCATCCCCTGGCCCTGGTCTTTGCCGGGCAAGGGACCTATTATGCCGGCATGGGCAAGGAGCTTTACGACACCTTTCCCACCATCCGCCTATGGATGGACCGCATGGCCGAGGTGGCGGACTTTGATCTCCTGCACATGTTGTTTCACTCCCGTGATGAGAACCTGCAGCGCACCCTGTGGCAGCAGCCGGCGCTTTTCACCCTGAATTACTCCGTGGTTCGTTATCTCCTGGATATGGGCTTGAGACCCGCGGCCATGGCTGGGCACAGCCTGGGGGAACTGGTGGCCCTGAGCGTGGCCGGCGTCTTTTCCTATGAAGACGGCTTCCGCATCGTCCACAAGCGGGCCCAGTGCATGGACAAGGCCGGGGACATTAAGGGCGATCCCGGCACCATGATCGCCGTGAACGTGCCCATGGACATCCTGGAGCAAAAAGTCGCAGCCCACGACAATGTCTATTTCACCAACTACAATTCTCCCCGCCAGATCGTCTTGGGCGGGGGCACCAAGGAAGTACTGGCTCTAAAAGAAGAACTCTCCGAGGAAGGCTACTGGACCTATCTCCTGAAAGTGTCCATGGCCTTTCACTCCCCCATCATGAGGGTCATCCGGGATGAGATGCAGGCCTTTGTGGACACCATCACCTTCCATCCGCCGCAAATCCCGGTGATTTCCAACACCACCCAGAAGCCCTTTACGGACGATACCGACGAAATCAGGCGCACCGTCATGGCTCACCTGGAATCCCCGGTGCACTGGCTGCAAAACGTCCAGACCTTATGGAACGACTTAGGCGTCCGGGTGTTTGTGGAAGTGGGTCCCAAAGACACCCTGTGCAATCTGGTCACGGAAACCATCCCCGACGCGGTCACCATGCCCACCTGCGATCCGGAAGGCGAATCCCTGACCTTCCGTAATGCTGCGGCCCGCTTGTTTGCCATGGGGTATTTTCCGGAGGTCAAGCCCACTGCCACCCTGGACCTGTCCCCTGCGCCTGCCGCCCCCGCCCCCAGACCGGCGGCGCCGGCGGGCGTTAACGCCGTGACCGCCATTGTCCAGCGGGAAATCAACGCCTTTGTCCTGGGGAGCTTCGGCAAATATTTGAAGCCTGCCATTCTCGAAGCTCTGCGCCGGGAAGTGAATCCGGCCTTTACGGACGCGGAACTTGACCAGATCCTGGGGAACGGCTTTGGCGTCTCTCCAACCCCGGCCATGGCTGCTCCTTCACTGGCGCCTCCGGTGGGGACCCTGACCTCACCGGCCGCGGCCCGCCCGGCGCCGGCGCCTGCCGCCCCGGCGGTCAGCCCTGGCGCGCCGGTTGCGCCCATGTCTTCCGAAGGCTACCTGGAGCGCATTATCCAGATCATCATGGACGCCACCGGCTACGATCGGGAAGAAATCGAGCCGGATATGGACCTGCGCCAGGATCTGGCCATCCGCTCCAGCCGTTTGCCGGTGATCATGGACGCGGCTGAGCGGGAATTCCGTATTTCCATCCGCATCGACGATTTTCTCGGCGTGCGCACCGTCAAAGACTTGGCCGACCGCCTGTCAGAGGTGGTTGCCCGGGACGGCGCGGCCCCCGAGGCTGCCACCGATGCGCCCCGAGGCCCCCTGGCGCCGCCGGTTGAGCGCGCCGCCGGGGAAGCTTCCCAACCTGAAGCCCCGGCGGACCTGGAGCCCTGCAAACGTCTGGTATTCCGCCCCGCGCCTTTGCCGGAGACCGCTGCCAGGCTCCTCCAACTAAGACCCGGCAAAACCGTGGCAGTCCTGCATTTGGGGCCGGACGACAGCCTCTCCCAGGACGCGGTGCGCTTCTGCAAAACCACCTGGCAGTCCCGGGTTGTTCAGGTTGACATAACCGGCTCAGGGGCATCTTCAGACAGTTTTGATCTAAGAACCGCTGAGGGAGGAGCTACAGCGGCCCGGTTCCTGGCCGATACCCCGGAGTTGGCTGGGATCATCCTTACCCTGGACGGTGATAAGGATCTGGGCCTTGCCCAGGTTTCCGGCCTGCTCACCGGATTTTTTCAGGCACTGCAAACCCTCATGAGTTCCCAGGTCAAGGAATTCTGTCTCCTCATGACCCGGGGCCTGAACCCTGCCGGCCCCGCCCCGGTGCTCACCGAAGGCATTCTCGGCATGTTTCTGGCAGCGGCCCAGGAATACCCGGACTTTTTGTTCCGCACCGTCTCGCTGGACCAGGACACCGACCCCAAGGCCGCCTTGACCCAGGCCCTGGACGCCAATCAAAGCTTGATCCAAGTCTTGTACCAGGGATCCCAGGCCGTTACCAGGAAAGCCGTGGCCGAAGCCGCGCCTTTCCGGACAGAACCTGCCCTGATCTTGAATCCGGACGATGTGGTGGTTATCTCCGGCGGCGCCCGGGGCGTCACCCCCTACCTGGCCCGGGCCCTGGCGCCCTTTTCGCCCCGGGTGGCACTCTTGGGCCGCACGAAACTCGACCCCGAAGTTGATTATGACGCCCTGCTGCGTTCCGGGGGCGATGAGCCCGCCATGCGGCGCTACCTGAAAAAACAGCAACCCGAGATTACCGCCGGAGAACTGGAAAAAGGCATTGCCCGCCTGCGGGGAGGCTTAGAGGTCACCCAGGCCTTGAAAGAACTCTCCCGTCTCGGGGTGGAGGCCCGCTATTATCCCTGTGATGTGGCCCAGGCTGAGGCCGTGCGCCAGACCCTGGGCCAGGTGGCCGCCGAATGGGGCCGCATCGACGTGGTCATTCACGGGGCCGGCGTTATCCATGACTCCTTCATGGCCTTCATGACCCCCAAGGACTTCAGCCGGGTGGTGGCTGTAAAGCTCACCGGCGCGGCGAATCTCCTTGACGCGGCCCGGCCTCATGGTCTCCGCTGCCTGGCGGCTTTATCCTCTGCGGCCTGCATCCAGGGCAACCCCGGGCAGGCCAACTATTGCGCCGCCAACCGGGCCATGTCCGCGCTGCTCTCTACACAGGCCCCGCCCTATGGAGAATTGCAGGCCAAAGCCTTTATGCTGCCCCCCATTGAAGGGGTGGGCATGGCCGACGACCCGGAAGTGAAGGAACTCCTTAAACTCAAAGGTCTGGAAAAGGCCTATGTCCATGCCGCGGAGCTGGCCCAGCTCTTCGTTCGGGAACTCGTCCTGGGGAATCCCCAGGATGTCTGGGTAATGCCCATGCGTCTTTTGCCCCAGGTGAAGACCACCCTGCTTGACCCCGCCGAGACCCGCCCGGCAGGCTCCCTGGCCATGGCCGGAGTGGCCGCCAACCCCGGTGACCTGCCCATGCTGGAGACGGTTAAGCGCCTGGACCTCAAGAACGGCGAACTGGAAGCGGAGCGGGTTTTCTCCTTCACCAGGGACCTCTGGCTGGATGACCACCGGCCCTTCAAGTTCCTGAAATATCCGCCGGTTTCCGGCATCATGGCGGTGGAGACCTTCTTTGAGGCCGCCCGCTTCCTGAACCCGCACCTGCGCGTCCAGGGAGCCCGCCAGGTGGCCTACCGGGACCTTTTAGATTGTCCTCCGGACCAACCCCGGTTGACCCGTATCCACTGCCGAACCATGGGTGCAGACCCCGGGGAGCTTCTCTGCCAAGTCACCATCTCCAGTCCCCTGATTTCGCCCAGCGGCCGGGAGATGGACCGCTGGTCCACCAACTTCGCCGGACAGGTGATCATGGGCGGCCAGGCCCGTCCCCTGGAAACCCCGGCCGGCTTCCCGGTGAGGCCCGAGGAAATGGAAACCCGGCCCATGCTTGCCGATGAGGTGGCCGATTATTATGCCAACCGCACCAGCATGCAGGGCCGCTACCGGGTCATGGAGTCCCTGGAGGGCACCGGCCCCGGCTGCATCCGCGGGGCCATGATCTACACGGAGCAGCGGGACTTTCCCGGCGACGGTCCCAACCACTACCAGTTTTCTCCCTATCTCCTGGAGGCTTTTCTCCATTTGGCCAACTTTTACGTGGTCATGCGGGACGAGCATGAGGAGCGGCGCATGATCCCCGCAGGCATCGGTGAGCTTCTTTTCACCCGGCCCTGCCGGGAAGGAGAACGCCTGCTCCTGGAAGCTCGGCTCCAAAACGAGAACCCGGAAAGCAACATCTGGGTGACCCGGGCTCTGGATGACACCGGCTTCCCCGTCATGCAGGTTACCGGCTTGCAGTTGCGCTGGTTCGTGGAATAGGGTCGCATCTCTTGCCTTATTGTCTTGGCGCCTTGGCGAGAGAAACCTGTATTAAAGCCCTGGCGTCTTTGCGCCTTAGCGTGCAAAACCTTTTTTTGCCTTGATGCCTTTAATTCTCGCGTGCAAAATTTATTTATCCTTCAGCGTCCTGGCGTTCAAAATAAACCCCTCACCCTGCCCCACTTAGGAGTCTTCTAATGGCCGGCGTAACTGTCATTCCGGTGACCAGTAAACGGGAAATGAAGACGTTCGTCGATTTTCCCTGGGAGCTTTACCGGGATGACCCCAATTGGATTCCCCCGGTTAAAAGCCAGTTAATCAAACTCCTGAGCCCCGGCCATCATCCATTCTGGACTTTCTCCCGGCGGGAGCTCTTCCTGGCCCTGCGGGGCAGTGAGGTAGTGGGCCGCATAGCCGCCATCGTGGACGACCATTACAACGAATACCAGAAGGAAAAGATGGGGATCTGGGGGTTCTTTGAGTGCAAAAAGGACCCCGAGGCCGCGGCCGCGCTCTTCGCCACGGCCATGCACTGGGTGCGGCAGCAGGGCATGGAATTTATCCGGGGACCCCTGAACCCTTCCATGAATTACGAGGCCGGCCTTCTGGTCCAGGGGTTTGAATCCCGCCCCACCTTTCTGATGACCTACAATCCCGCTTACTACCTCGAACTGGTCAAACTGTCCGGGTTCCGAAAGGAAAAAGACCTGCTCACCTATCTTTCCACCCGGGACATCAAACCTCCGGAATGGGCCTTGAACCTGGGGGAGCGTCTAGCGCAAAAACAGGATGTCAAAATCCGCACAATGGACCCCAGAAACTTTGACGACGAGGTCCGCCTCCTCACCAGGATTTATGTGGAATGTTGGGGACACAACTGGGGTTTTGTGCCTCCCACCGCCTCCGAAGTGCGGGAAATGGTCCAGAGCATTTACCCTATCCTGGACCGGGACCTGGCCTTTTTTCTCTATGTCCAGGACGAGCCGGTGGGGGTCTGCATCGTGCTCCCCGATGTCACCCCCCTGCTCAAACGCTTCAACGGCAAGCTGGGTCTGGGCGCTCTCATCAAAAAACATCTCTACTGGTCGGAAATCAACGGCTGCCGCGGCTTTATCCTGGGGGTCAAGGAAGAATACCGTCAGGTGGGCGCGCCCCTGGTGGCCCTGCACTACCTGCTGCAGGCCGCCAAGGACAAGCCCCAGTACTACTACGTGGAGTTGGGCTGGAACCTGGAAGACAACCAGGCCATCAACCTGCTCTACGAAGAGGCGGGCTTAAGACCTCACAAGCGTTACCGCATTTATCGCCAGGATCTCGTTTAGTTTATCTCGGGGCATGACCCACCCTCCCCTTTTCCCTCTCTTCAAACCCCTGGAGATTCGCGACCGGGAGGCGCTGCAGCCCCGCCTCTGGGCCTATCAGCCCACCACCTCGGAGCTGACCTTCACCAACCTGTTTATCTGGCGAAGGCGCTACCACCTTTCCTGGTGCCTGGCGGATGACTGCCTGGTGTTTTTGAACGACGATCCCTCCGACCCCTGGCTCTTTCCCGCCATCGGCCCCGCGCCCCGGGGGGATATTTGCCGCCGCCTGTTGACCTGGCTGAAGGAAAGCCGCCACTCCCCTGATCCCCGTTTCGAGCGCGCCGACCGCCGCTTTTTGGATGAAGTGGCCGGACACGGCAATTTGACCTGGACACCCGGGCGGGATCACTTCGATTATGTCTACCCCACCCCGGAACTCACCCACCTGGCCGGCGGCCACTACCACGCCAAGCGCAATCACCTGAACAGTTTCCAGCGCTCCCACCGATACGCCTATGAACCCCTGGGGCCCGGCCACCTGGCGGCCTGCCTGGCTTTGGCCGAAAAATGGTGTGAAATCAAGCGCTGTGAGGCTGATCTTAGCCTCATGGAGGAATGGGAAGCCGTCAAGGAGGCCCTGACTCATTTTGAGGAGTTGGGCCTGACAGGAGGCGCCATCTCCATCGATAACAGGCTGGAAGCCTTCACCGTGGGGGAAAAGCTCAACGCCGACACCGTGGTTATCCACCTGGAGAAGGCCAATCCCGACATTCGAGGCCTTTATGCCGCCATTAATCAGGCCTTTTTGGAGCATGCCTGGCAGGACACTTCCTGGGTGAACCGGGAACAGGACCTGGGGGAGCCGGGCTTAAGGCAGGCCAAGCTTTCTTATCACCCGCATCATTTAGAGGAGAAATTTTCTCTCCGTCTGGGTTGAAAAACAGGTTCTGGGTTTTAGGTTTTAGGTTCTGGGATCGGGTTTTTCCCAGAACCCAGAACCCAGAACCTAAGTCAATGCCCGGGGCTCCTCTCCCAGAACGGTGTCGTAATCGATCACCTCCTTGGGCTTCACAAAGTAGCTCTGACAGGCAAAGTCCAAAAGTTGGGGGGACAGGCTGGGCTTTATTTTCAGAAAACGGGCCCGGTCCAGGAGATTCTCGATAATATCCCGGGGATGGCAGGCGCTCATGGGGCGGGAGGCGGCAAAATAATGCCGGGCCATCATGCTGCGCACTATCTCTTCATCAAACTCAATATTTCGTTGTTGACAAACCCTCCTGAAGATCTCCAGGTATTGCTCCACGTTGACGTGGCCGATGAAGATCTTGTGGCGGATGCGCCTTAAAAAGGCCGCGTCCGCGAGGCCATAGGGGTCCAGGTTGGTGGCAAAGATCACCAGTTGGTCGAAGGGCACGGCAAACTGCTGCCCGGTGTTCAGGCAGAGAAAGTCCTGGCGGGTTTCCAGGGGGTACATCCACCGGTTGAGGAGAACCCGGGGAGAGACCTTCTGGCGTCCGAAATCGTCAATGACAAAGATGCCGTTGTTGGCCCGAAGTTGGTGGGGGGCTTCGTAGTAGCGCAAATTATTGTTGTATTTAAGCTCCAGGGACTCCTCGGTCATTTCGCCCCCGGCAATGATCAGGGGCCGGTTGCAATACACCCAGCGGCGGTCCTGGAGGACCAGGTCGTGACTGGTGGGCACCGGTTGATGGTTCACTTCATCAAAAATGCTGATGATTTGCCCAAACACATAAACAGCATAAGGGATGAAAATCGGGTCCGGGAAGGCCTCGGCGATGGCCTTGGCGATGACGGTCTTGCCGCTGCCGGTGGGGCCGAACAAAAAGATGGACCGCCCGCTCATAATGGCCGGCCCTAGGCGGTATAGCAGATCCTCGGGCACCACCAGTTGCGCCAGGATCTCCTTCAGGTTCTCCTCCCCCAATTCTGAACCCTGGATGGACTGGCTTTCCACCCACTCCCAATAATCGTCCAGGGGGATCGGGGCCGGCCCGATGTAACTGTTATAGTCCAGGGCCTGTTCCGCCCGCCTTCTCCCCTCGTCGCTCAGGCCATAGCGCAGCTCCAGCAGCATATGCATGGCCTTGCGGGAGTGCAGGTCCCGGGGCTTGATATCCAACAGTTTGTGATGGTTGAGGACCTCCACCAGCTTTTCCACAATCGAGTCCGGCAGCTTTAAGGCATCGGACATCTCCCTGATGGTGAAGGACTCCCGGGAATAGCACTGTTTGAGAGCCAATTGCAGAAGAACCGTGTCCGGAATACCCGTTCCCTCCAGAGAGCGGGGCGCAGGCGGAAAATCCGGGGCAAATTGGGACAGGACCTCCTGAGACACCAGTTCCAACTCCACCAGGTGCCTGGACAAACTTCCCCTTTTTCTTTTCTGGCTGGTCTGGGCTATGCGCAACTGCTCCGGGGT
>JBAQHL010000049.1:0-15321 GCA_049288295.1 Desulfobaccales bacterium | reverse complement strand
GGGTGGAGCCCTCGAGGCAAGGGGCCCTGATAAGTCTCCATAAGGCTTATTAACAGCATTCAATTCCATTTGGAGAAATTTCATGGCGACGCACGGCAATATGCGGATTCTTCCCTGGGGCGGAGACGCCCCCCAGGTTTGTCACGATTTTTTAGCGTCCTCCCAAAGGGGGCCAGCGCCATGGCCCGATAAGCCGGAGGTCCGGGCGGAGGTGGCGGTGGTGGGGGCTGGTCTGTCCGGGCTAACTGCGGCCTATGCCTTGAAGGACCGGGAGGTTGTGGTCCTGGAAGCGGGGGGCCAACCCGGGGGCGTGTGTCTCCCCGGTTCATACCGCGGCCTGGCCTATCCCGCGGGCTCCGCCTATTTTTATGATGACCCGGAAGCCCGGGATTGGTTCCGGGAACTGGGGCTTAAGGTGGAGGAAGTTGCAGTAACACCTCCGGCCAGCGCCCTGTTGGACCAGGGCCGCTGGTATCCTGACGGCTTTTCCCCCGCCGGCCTAAACGCCCTCCCCCTGGCCCCCGAGGTGCGGGACCGGCTGCGGCGCTTCACCGGGGAAATGGCCCAACGGGGTGCGAACTGGGACCCCCTGGCCTCACCATTTATGACCAACCCGGAATGGGATCACTATTCCCTGCAGCATATCCTGGAGACCTTGTGGGGCTTCCCCCCGGAGGTTACCCGCTATTTCGACCCCTATTGCCGCTCTTGTCTGGGTGCCGGGCCGGAAGCCATCTCCGCCTGGGCCGGGCTGTATTTTCTCATGTCGGAATTTTCTGAGGGCTCCCGGGTAGCCTGCTTCCCGGAAGGGAATGCCCGTATGGTGCAGGCCCTGGCCGGGTCGCTCGCCAAACCGGTGCAGGTGCAGCAAACCGTGGTGGGCCTCAAGAACACCCCGGAGGCCGTTCATCTCCTGGTGTGGGATGGGGAGGCCCAACGGGCCTGGCGCCTGGAGGCCGGGGTGGTGATTTTAGCCACCGGCAAGTTTGTCACCCGGCAACTGCTGACCCCGGACTGCGGCTGGGATCTTGAAAAGTTCGAGGCCTTCCGCTACAGCAGCTACGTGGTGGCCGCGCTCTGCGGCAATCTCAGCCTGGAGGCCCCGGGATTTGAAAACTGGGTGACAGGCGAGCCGGCCTTCTCCGACTTTATCCTGACGCCCCGGAACGGCGCGCCCGGCTCTCCCCGGGTCATGGTGGTCTATGCTCCCCAACCCTACCCCCAGGGACGGGAAGGGCTCCTCAGCAAAACGCCGGAGCAGCAGGGTGAAGAGATCCTGGCGGCCGCGGCCCGTCACTTTCCGGGCCTGGACCAGGAGGTGGAGGAGATTCACCTGTACCGCTTCGGCCACGCCCAGGTGGTGCCCTACCCCGGCTTCATTCACTTTTTGAAGGGCCGCCTGAGCCCCCAGGAGGGGCGCCTCATCCTGGCCCACTCCGACCTGGAGGGCCTGCCCTGCGTGGAAGCCGCCATCGCCCAGGGCCAAAAAGCGGCCCGGCGGGTGCGGGCAGCCTTAAGGGGATAGGTGTGTTAAATCATGCCGAACCCCAGCACTAACGAAGAGCAACAGGTTAATTATACCCTGGTAAAGGGCATTATCCAGCAAGAGGACATGTGGGAAAGGGTTCCGGAGTATGCCAAGGAATTTTCCTCAAAAAATTTGGAAAATTTGGTGAAATACGCCTATTTTGCCGGATTTATCGACATGAGCCAGGTCATCCGGCTCCTCTTTTTGAAAAAAGGGGAGAGAGCCAAGATCCTGCACAAGTGGTATGAGGAAATCCGGGAGATGGGCTGCTGGCTTTGCTGATACCACGTTACCGTCAAATAGGTATTTTTTGTAGTGGCGCAATTTATTGCGCCTTTTTAAGGGCGTGATGAATCACGCCCTTAAATAGTTTGGTTTATTGTCCTTCGAGCCTCTTGCAAAATTCATCTAAAGGCTGAAGATTTATCTTGGTTTATAAATTAACACCCAGTTACACAGGCTTTCCAGCCTGTGTAAGCGCAGGCTGAAGCCTGCGGCTACATTTTGCGAGAGGCTCCTTCGATTGCGACTTGAGACCTCTGCGAAAGTCATGGTGAAAAGCCGCCCCCCGGTTTGAAAAATTAATCAGAGTTGATGGTGGGGCGGCCTTCGGGTCCGCCTTTTTTGGTGGGCGGTGCCTACCCTACATTCAGGCCGCATGCCCCCGGCGGCGCAACAGCCACTTGGTCACTTCCACCACCGGGAACAAGGTAAGGGCTAAACCTGCTGCCACCAGCCAGTCAAACGCGGTCAGGGGGTTGACCCGGAAAACCTCCGCCAGGGGCGGCCAATGAATGACCGCGATCATGATGCCCAGGGAGAGAAGCACGCTGGCCACCAAAAAGCGGTTGGGGAAAAAGCCGATGGAAAAAAGGGAGTGAATGTCCGAGCGGCAATTGAAGGCGTTCACCAGTTCCGCCAAAACCAGGGTGATAAAAACCATGGTCTGGGCCTGGGTGAGGACGAGATTGGTGTCGCCCAACTGGCGAGGATCAAACCAAACGTAATACGCAAACAGGGGCAGGAGTATCAGGGAGAGGGTCAGGGAAATCACCGCCAGAAGGGTGATGACCGAACCCGTAAAAACCCCTTCCTGGGGCGGCCGCGGGGGGCGGGTCATGATGTCCGGCGCTTTGGGGTCCACCCCCAGGGACAAGGCCGGCAGGCCGTCGGTAATCAGGTTTACCGAGAGGATTTGCAAGGCCAGCAGGGGCAGGGGCAACCCCAGAAAAATGGCGCTGGTGAGAACGAGAATTTCGGAAAAATTGCAGCTTAGCAGGAAAATCAGGTACTTTTTGATGTTGTCGAAAATGGCCCGGCCTTCTTCCACCGCGGCCACTAGAGAAGCGAAGTTGTCGTCCGCCAGGATCATGTCCGCAGTTTCCTTGGTGACCTCCGTGCCGGTGACGCCCATGGCCACACCGATGTCGGCCCGCTTTAGGGCGGGGGCGTCATTGACCCCGTCTCCGGTCATGGCCACCACCTCCCCCTGATCTTTCAGGAGGTCCACCAGGCGCAGCTTATGCTCCGGGGACACCCGCGCGAACACCTTCACTTTTTGTAAGGCCTTCAGAAGTCCAGGGTCATCCAGGGCATTGATATCCTGCCCGGTGAGCACTTGCGGATTTTGTTCCTCCGGGGCCAAAAGACCCAGGTCCCGGCCGATGGCTGCGGCCGTGTCCGGGTTGTCCCCGGTGACCATGATCACCCTGATTCCTGCCTGACGGCACTGGTCCAGGGCGGTTTTGGCTTCAGGCCGGGGAGGGTCTATCATGCCGGCCAGGCCCACCCAGACCAAGTCACTTTCTTCGGACTCCGGGCGCAATTCCGGGATGGCGTCCAGGGGCCGGTAGGCCAGCCCCAGGACCCGCAAAGCCTGGGCCCCCATGGCCCTGACTTCGGCCATGATTGCCTGCTTCCCGGTTTCGTTCAGGGGCTTTTCCCCCTCCCGGGTGAGCACCCGGGTGCACCAGGGCACCAGGCTTTCCGGAGCGCCCTTGAGGCACATGAGCAGGCCGTCGGGCCCCTGGTGAATGGTGCTCATGCGCTTGCGCTCCGAAGTGAAGGGAATTTCCGCCACCCGGGGATATTTTGCGAGGATTTGGGCCAGGTCCAAACCGGCCTTGCGTCCCAGGACCAGGAGGGACCCTTCCGTGGGGTCTCCCAGGACTTCCCAGGATCCCGAGTTTTGCTCCAGGACTGCGTCGTTGCACAAGATGGAGACCAGCGCCGCCTGCTTGAGGACGGGATCATCTGCGGCGTGAGCCGCATTCTCCTCCCCCAGAAACTCCCCCTGGGGTTCATAGCCGTCACCGGTGACCTCCACGGTTTTCCCGTCCAGAAAAAGCCGTTTCACGGTCATTTCGTTCTTGGTCAGGGTGCCGGTTTTGTCAGTGCAGATGACCGTGGTGCACCCCATGGTTTCCACCGCGGGGAGGCGTTTGACGATGGCGTGGCGCCGGGCCATGCGGGTGGTGCCGATGGCCAAAGCCCCGGTGACGACGGCCGGCAGGGCCTCGGGCACTGCGGCCACCGCCAGGCTGATGCCCCACAGCACCATGGGCCACAGCTCCTTCCCTTGATAGATTCCCAGGAGCACTGTGATTATGGCGACGCTCAGACAAACGGCGGCCAGGACCCGGCCGATGGTGGCCATGCGCTTCTCCAGGGGAGTGGCGCCAAACTCCATCTCCTCGAGCATCCTGGCGATGCGGCCGAACTGGGTGCCCATGCCGGTGGTGGTGACCACGGCCCGCCCCCGGCCGTAGGTGACCACCGTGCCTCCAAAAACCATGCATTTCTGATCGGGAATGGGCGCATCAGCCCGGCACTGCATAGCGGCGTCTTTCTCCGCCGGGGTGGATTCTCCGGTGAGAAGGGCCTCGTCGGCCATGAGGTTGACGGTTTCCAGCAAGCGGCCGTCCGCCGCCACCCGGTCGCCGGTGTGCAAGACCAGGACATCACCAGGAACCACTTCCTGGCTGGGGATGGTGCTTTCGTGGCCATCCCGCATGACCCTGGCCGTGGGGGCCGCCAGCCGGGCCAGGGCCGCCGCGGCCTTTTCGGCCCGGTACTCCTGGATGAATCCCAACAAACCGCAGGCCAAAAGAATGGCCAGGATGATTTCGGCATCCAGGATTTCCCCGGAGAAATACGAGATGCCGATGGCGGCGATGAGGATAAGCATCAACAGGCTGGTGAACTGGCGGAGAAAAATAAAGACCGGCGATATCTTTTTGGCTTGGGTCAGGCGGTTGGGGCCGTATTTCTCCAGGCGGGCCGAGGCCTCGGCCCCGGATAGGCCGGAGGGCCCGGAATCGAGAGCTCTCAGCGCCTCATCCGGCGGCACGGCGGTGAAATCTGAGATTTCCGGGGTGTTGGCGGTGTCCGTCATCCTTATTTGGTGAGTTTATGTAGGGTGGGCACCGCCCACCGCACTATTTGGCGGGCAGTGCCCGCCCTGCATTTACTCCGGAGGTTTAGTTGTCAAAGCCAGGCAGAGCCTGGTGTCCAGGTGCGTCCCCAAGCAGGAGCTTGGGGACGGGTTGGAAATATTGTGGTCCCAAACATTCTGCCGGTAGCACGGGCATCCTGCCCGTGACTGGACGGGCTGGATGCCCGTCCTACCGCTCCCAAGGAATTTTACTGGCAGAGGTTAGCGGCCAGGTGTCCTCACCTGTGGAGACCATTGGCCCCCGCCCTCAATCTGACTTTTCCCTTAAACCCGATGGTGGAGGTCGAAACGCACCGGCCGGTCCCCGCAGACCTCCCGGGTGATTTCCTTGATCAGCTTCTCCTCCTTAGGGGTGTGGGTGATGCCGGAAATTACCAAGGTCCCATCTTCTAAATTTACCTCCAGGGTAGGCACCAACAAATGGGGGTCGGCGGCAATGCGGGCTTTCAACCGGTAAGCCAGGGCCAGATCCTGAAGAAGGGCCAGGGCTGCGGGCGTGGCCAGCTTGTCTTTATCCGCCAGCGCGGGCAACAGTATATCCATAACCTGCTCGTGGGTCAGGGCGCCGGTGTTGATGACCAGGTCGAACAACTGATCCTGATCCCAATCCCGGCCATAATTGGCTTTCACGTAACAGGCCCGCTCAGCGTCCACCTTGGCGAGCAAGCGCTCGGCGGCCTCCTGGCCGAGGCTCTCCCGCACCATAATCCGTTCGAGGCGCACCTCCAGGGGAGCAAGCACCCTGACTTTGAGGCAATGGGGGACTGCGTGCAGTAAAAAGGTGCTGCCCCGGCCGATGATCACCACCCGGTCCGCCGCGGCATAAGCCAGGATCAGGGCCTCGATTTGAGCCACATAGCCCCGGTATTGCCAGTCATGGCGCTCCCACAGGGTGGGGCACACTTCGTCCACTTCCCGGGCCAGGCGTCCCCACTTGGCCCCGGCCTCATCCAGGTCCTTAAAGAGCCGCTCCTTGTCCACGTATTGGTAGCCCAGCCGCTCCGCCACCTGCCGGCCAATATCGCGGCCGCCGCTGCCGTATTCCCGGGAAATCGTCAGAATCGCCATGCCTACTCCTTGTCAGGCGGTGGAGCCTTGAAAATATCTTCTGAGACCACCGGTGCTGCCGCCAGTTCCTGGTTTTGGGCCCGGCGAAAGGTGAACCAGAGCCAGAGCTTCCCCAACAGGATTACTCCCACCGCCATCACCGCCTCCATGGTGTAGCGGAACCAGGTCGGCGGCTCGAACCACCGCACCACCGCGGGGTCGGTGAAAATCATCTCCGCGGCCACCCTTCCCAGAACTGCAGCCCCGATATAAATGATGATGGGATAGCGGTCCATCAACATGGACAGGAGGTTGCTGGTGAACACCACCAGGGGGATGGACAGGGCCAGCCCGAAAATCAGGAGAAACAGATTGCCGTGGGAAGCCCCGGCCACGGCCAGGACATTGTCCAGACTCATGGTGATGTCCGCCACCACGATGAGCCACATGGCCTGGAGGAGGGTCTTGGCTTCTTTGTCCGCCTGTTCGGGTGCGCCTTCCACGAAGAGCTTCACCGCGATCCAGACGATGAGCAGGCCGCCGCCGAGCTTGAGGAACTGAATCCCCAGGAGTTGGGCCACAAAAAAGGTGAGGATAACCCGCAGGACCACTGCGGCACCGGCTCCCAGGGCGATGCCCCATTGACGTTGGCGCCGGGGCAGGGAGCGCACCGCCATGGCGATGACCACGGCATTGTCCCCGGCCAGGATCAGGTCAATGATGACAATATTGATAATGCCGACGAAAAAGGTCCAGTTCAGATTGTCCAGACCCCAGGCTGCAAGGTCCATGTGGCTGCTCCCAGTTGCACTAGGGAACCAGGTCCGGCGGCCTGATGGTCCCTCGGCACATTTTTTGACCGGCTAAACTTGTCGCCGCAAGTTTTTCTTCCCCCTCATCCTTAACCCCGTAAGCGGGATGGGAACCAAAGAAAGAACTTTGGGCGAATACTATAAAAGGGTATCCCAGAGCAGTGGCAAACCACAAGGGCTATCCCTGAAAAAAAAGAGCCCCGGAGCTTCCCCCGAGGCTTGGGCGAGTTTGCTTTGGGCGGTTTATCCCACCACCATGGGTGGTGACTTCCACCTGAATCCAGTCAAAGCGGGGAGCAAAAAGGTCGGTAAAAAATGGCCAGAACATGTTTCTTTATGAATTCGGGAACAATTATCTCTATGGTAAAGCCTTGGGTGGGGGAAAAACCGAGGGCAGGACTTTTTGAGGTTCCCGGGGAAATGCCTGTTCAGAGCAACAAAGCATACTTTGCAGGAAGGCCAGGATCTTGACCCATCCCGCATATGCCCCCATCCCTGAGACGGCTAGGCGAGGCATCACCTTTAACGTCCAGGGCCATATACAGCCGCCGGCACTTGTCCTAAACTATTTCCACCAACGCCAGGACTTCTTTGGCTGCTCTCCTGCCTGAGTGCTCATGACCTCCAGCTTTTGCTCCTTTTCCATGAGTTCAGCAAGACGTGCCTCAATGTCTCTGTTGCTGGCGCTGGCAGGAAGTCCTAACAGTTTTTTAATGCGCTCGATTTCGTAAAATTTCATGAAGTCCTCCCTCCTCCTTCGGCCTCACCGTGATGGATAATTCCCGGGAAGTGCTTCCCGGGTCAACGAACGATAGATAGATGCGTTGATCCTGAATCTCACAAATTCAGGTTACCGAAAAAAAAGGATATTTCTGAAGAATATTAAGGTGTTACGCACCAAGAACGGGCTTTGTTTCTGATAAGGGAAATTTCAAGCTCTATGTCATGATAATTTCACCTATTTTTAAATTTTTCAACCATTTTATTTACAGGAAATAAAAGAATCTTACGGAAGCGAAAAGAGGAAATATCATTTTCTGGGTTGCATGGCTGCAATGAGTCATTAAAATGAGAATATCTTGCAGTTTTTCCCACCCCTTTAAACTCCTGCCAGGAAAGGACGGTTTATGAACTACCAGGAAGCCGCCCGGATTTTGAAAGAAACGCTCCGCTTGAAAACCGAACCTCTGGGTGTGGCCTTTTTGAAGGACGCCGCCTCTCTGCCGGAGAAAACCCGGCGACCCTCCCAGGTTCTCGGCAAAAGAGTCACCATCTGCCAGGGGGTCACCATGGCCCGAATTTACGGCTGGCCCGTGGGCTTGACCCCGGAAGACCTGATTTGCGTCCCCGGCATGCTGGCCTTCGGCCTGGCCCCGGAACCCGACCCCGGCCAGGAGATGGCCAGCATTCTGTGCGATGTGGGTTTCCATCGGGACATGGAAGCGGCCCAGAAGGAAGTGGAGACCCTGGCCCGCTTTGCCCCTCAGGAAATTGAGGCCCTGTACCTGGCGCCTCTGGAGAGGCTGGCCCTGGAACCGGAGGTGGTAGTGGTTTACGGCAACCCGGCCCAACTCATGCGTCTCATTAACGGGGCCGCTTACAGTTTGGGGGAGCGGGCCCAGGGGGATTTCGGGGGCAAAATTGAGTGCAGCTCCTACCTCATCGGCCCTCTGAAGACCGGCCAGGTGCGGGTCACCATGCCCGGCATGGGGGACCGCATTTTTTCCATGACTCAGGACGACGAACTGGTGGTGAGCTTTCCCGCCCGTCTCCTGCCGGGGGTCCTCAAGGGGCTGGACGAGGCCGGCAAGAAAATCGGGGCCCGCTACCCCATCACCGTTTACCAGAACTTCCAGCCGGAATTCCCCAAGCCCTACCAGGAACGGGCCAAGAAATGGGGGATTTTGTAGAGCAGCCGCTTATAAGCCTGCCGCTCTTAAAACCATGAAAATAGCGGTGGCGCAGGTTCATAACATGTGCCTGGACGGGCTGGAAGCCCGTCCTACCGGTCCCAGGTTTGGTTGGGGGAAATAAAGGCAATTGAACTTTTTGGAAAAGGAGTTTCGGGAAACCGCCTTACCCTGCGGGTCCCATACCGGGTTGCAGTCAAACAGTGGCACAGGCTTTCCAGCCTGTGAAGGCGTGGGCTAAACGGTCATGGCCCGATTTGGGCCGCCCCCGAGGATGAAAATCTTTCGTAGGGGCCTGATTCATCAAGCCCTAAGAGCGCAATGAATTGCGCGCCTACGGGGGTTTTTCAAGGTAAAGCCTGCGGCTACAAAAAATTGCCCAGAGAACGCAACTTGGTGTCAAAAATGGTTAGGTAACCAACACAGGTGAAAACCATGTCCGAGATGACCAATACCAGCGCCTTATTCCGTCCCTTTGATATGTGGGGCCTGACCCTGAAAAACCGCATCGTCATGGCGCCCTTGACCCGTTCCCGGGCCGGGGTGGAACGCCTCCCCAACGCCTTGATGGCCAAATATTACCGGCAGCGGGCCGGGGCGGGGCTCATCATCACCGAGGCCACGGTGGTTTCCCCCCAGGGCATCGGTTGGCTCAACAGCCCGGGCATCTACCGCGATGAACAGGCCCAGGCCTGGAAACAGGTGGTGGCTGCGGTCCAGGCCCAGGGAACGCCCATTTTCCTGCAGTTGTGGCATTGCGGGCGGGCCTCCCACAGCAGCTTCCACGGCGGACAGCCGCCGGTGGCCCCCTCGGCCGTCCGGCTCAACGGGGACTATATTCACACCCCCAAAGGCAAAGAACCCTACGAAACGCCCCGGGCCCTGGAAACCGGGGAAATCCCGGCCATTGCCGAGGATTATCGTCAGGCCGCAGCCCGGGCCCGGGACGCGGGATTTGATGGGGTGGAAATCCACGCGGCCAACGGCTATCTCGTGGACCAGTTTCTCCAGTCCAAAACCAATCAGCGCACCGACCGCTATGGCGGCTCCCCCGAGAACCGCTGCCGCTTCCTGGATGAGATCATCACCGCCATCCTGAAAGTGTATCCCCCGGGGCGGGTGGGCGTGCACCTGTCGCCCAACGGCAGCTTCAACGACATGGGCTCGCCCGATTTCCGGGAGGCCTTTATCTTTGTGGCCCGGCAGTTGGACAGCTACGGGCTGGCTTATCTCCACGTCATTGACGGCCTGGCCTTCGGCTTTCACGAACTGGGGCCTCCCATGACCCTGGGGGAATTCCGGCAGGTTTTCACCGGCCCCCTCATGGGGAATTGCGACTACACCGCTGAGACGGCCGCGGCTGTCATTGACCAGGGCGAGGCCGACCTCATCTCCTTTGGCCGGCCGTATATCAGCAACCCCGACCTGGCGGAGCGCTTCGCACAGGGCTGGCCCTTGAATCCCCCGGCGGACATGAGCGTCTGGTACTCCTTTGACGAGAAGGGTTACGCCGACTTCCCCAGGTATGGCACATCAGGAGGAGAATAAGGCGGACTGGCAAGAGCCTTCCGCCCCTCCCCCGTGCGAGGTCTCTTCCAGGTCGAATTCGAAGGGCAATAAAGGGCTTGATTCATCACGCCTGTTTTGAGGCGCAATAAATTGCGCCACCATAAAAAACCTGATTAATCGCGCGGTGCCGGCAAGAGACTTAACCTCACTGCCCCATCTTCGCGGAATCGATCATGAAATTCAGGCCCATCGTCCGGCGGATTCTGGAGGAGCGCTATCTCAGGCGCAGTCCGGAGGGAGAGGTCATTGAGACTCCGGAGGAGCTTTTCTGGCGGGTGGCCCGGTCGGTGGCGGCCGCAGAGAAGCGCTACGGGGGCGAGGAGCAGGCCGCCCGCCAGGCGGAGGCCTTTCACGAGGCCCTGGCTACCCTTAAGTTTTTGCCCAACACCCCCACCCTGATGAACGCCGGCTTTCCCCAGGGGCAACTGGCCGCCTGTTTTGTCATTCCCATCGAAGACGACATGCGCAGCATTATGGAAGGGGTCAGGGATATGTCCCTGATCCACCAGACCGGGGGCGGCACCGGCTTCAACTTCACGCCTCTGAGACCCCGGGGGGACCAGGTGCGCAGCACCGGCCGGGTGGCCTCCGGGCCGCTGGGCTTCATGCGCATCTTCGACACTACCACGGACGTGGTGAAGCAGGGGGGGCGGCGCCGGGGGGCCAATATGGGCATCCTCAACGTGGACCACCCGGACATCCTGGAGTTTATCAAGGCCAAGACCGAACCGAACATGCTAACCAACTTCAACCTTTCGGTGGGGGTGACCGACGCGTTCATGGAAAAGGTGGAGCGGGGGGAGGATTACCCCCTGGTCAACCCCCGAACCGGGCAAGAAACGAAGCGCCTGCCGGCCCGGGAAGTCTTTGACCTCATGTGCCGCTATGCCGCGCTCACCGGGGACCCGGGGGTGTTGTTCCTGGACGCCATGGAACGGGCCAACCCCACCCCCGAGGTGGGGCACCTGGAGGCCACCAACCCCTGCGGCGAGCAGCCCCTGCTTCCCTACGAATCCTGCAACCTGGGGTCCATTAATCTTTCCCTGCTGGTGACTAACGGGATTTTTGACTGGGAGGAACTGGACCGCCTGGTGAGGCTCGCCATCACCTTCCTGGACGACGTCATTGACGAGAGCCACTATCCCCTCCCCCAAATTACCGCCATCACCCATGCCAACCGCAAGGTGGGGCTGGGCATCATGGGGCTGGCGGACATGTTTATCAAGCTCGGGGTGGCCTATGACTCGCCGAAAGCCCTGGAATGGGCCGATGGGATCATGGCGCGCATAGAGGCCGGGGCGGTGGCCCAATCCCAGGTTCTGGCCAAAGAAAGGGGCCCCTTTCCCAATTTTACCCGCAGCCGCTGGCACCAAGAGGGACATCCTCCCAGGCGGCACGCCACCGTGACCACCATTGCCCCCACCGGCACCATCAGCATCATTGCCGGGGCCAGCAGCGGCATCGAACCCCTGTTCGCGGTGGCCTGCCGGCGGCTGGCCCTGGAGGGGGAGAAATTCGACGAAGTAAATCCTCTTTTTTTGGAAAAGCTCCAGGAAGCCGGGCTGTCTGAGGAGGAATGGCTCCCCAGAGTGCTGGCCGATGGCCGGGTGCGGCCCCTCGAAGGCCTCCCCGAGGACCTCCGCCGCCTGTTCCCTACCGCCTTTGAGGTAAGTGTGGACCAGCAGATTAAAATGCAGGCGGCTTTTCAGCGCCACGTGGAAAATGCTGTCTCCAAAACCATCAACCTGCCCCCGGAGGCCGCCCAGGAGGATGTGGCCCTGGCCTTTTTCCAGGCTCACCGGCTGGGCCTCAAGGGGATTACCGTCTATCGGTATGGCTCAAGACCGGAGCAGGTTTTGAGTTTGCCCCCGGAAAGGTTGACCCTGGCCCAGGAGTTCAGCGAAGAATGCCGCCAGTGTTCGGTGTGAAAGGCAGGCCCCCACGACCACGAAGATTCCATCTCTTGCTTGCCAAAAGCCGAAAACCTGCGATATTAAGACAATATTACAAATGAGGTGCGCCTCGCCCCCGGGGACCAGGCTCTTCGGGGGCGACTCTTATCCGGCGGCCGCAAGACTAACGAGGTTCTTCCCCAGGCTGTTGAAATCTGCCCGTATAACTTTTTTGCCGAAAACCGAAAACCGTTTTACCATGAAAACCCTGATCTTCGCCCCGGCTTCCTATAATTTTGCCGAAACCACCCGCATGGTGGATGTGGCCCGTGCTTGCCGGGACAGATTTCGGGTGATCTTCGCGTCCTACGGCGGTGATTTTGAATGGCTCGTCAAGGATGAGGGCTTTCCCCTTATCCCCATGCAGCCCCGCCTCACCCCCCAAAAAATTGAGCGCCTCTACCGGATCATCAGGTGGGAATTGGTCCATCACCCCTTCGGCGTGGACCACCTCACCGACCGCATTAAAGGCGAGCTTGATTGGCTCCGGGCCTTAAAACCCGCGGCGGTGGTCACCGGGCTCTGCCTGAGCTGGCCCGTCTCCTGCCGGGTGGCGGGCATACCCCTGGTGTGGGTGTCCCAGTCTACCTCCCTGCCCATCTTCTGGCGGTCCCCCCTGGCCTTCTGGCCGGACATCCTGGATTACCGGGTTTTTCGGCCCATCCCCGACCGGGTCCTCAATTACCTGGCCCGGTATCTGATGAATATGAACCGCCTGGTCATGGTCCGTTTCAATGCCGCGGCTTCCTTATTTGGGGCTCCCCCTTTCAAGGATATGGAGTTCTGGGAGGGAAACTACACCCTGCTGGCCGAACCCCAGGAATTAACCGGCCTGGAAAATCTTCCCCCGCGCTTTCAATTTCTCGGTCCCCTGGTGGCCCGCATAGACAGGGACATCCCTCCGGAGGTGAAAAATCTTCCCCGGGACCTCCCCATCGTTTATTTTGCCATGGGCAGCTCAGGTGAGCGGGGCATTGTGGCCGAAATCCTGAAAGCCTTCGCGGGCAAGCCCTACCGGGTTATCGCCCCGGTGAGCAGGCTTCTTAAAGGCATGACAGTGGACATTCCCAAAAACGTCCTGGTGACGGACTGGCTCCCGTCCCACAAAGTCAACCCCATGGCCCGGCTTTCCGTGATCCACGGCGGCTCGGGCACCGTCCTCACCGCCTGCCTGGCCGGCACGCCCATCGTCGGGGTGGGCATGCATTTTGAGCAGGAAGCCAACCTGGAGTGCGTGGTGCGCAAGGGCTTTGCCGTACGGCTGCGGAAGAAGAGATTCACCCCTGCTGAGGTCATGGCCGCGGTGGACCGCCTCATTGACGACCCCGAGGCGCACCGTAAGGCCCAGGAATTTAAGAAAATCATCGAAAGATATGATCCCCCGGCCATCGCCGCCCGCTTCCTTCACCGAACCTTTGGGGACTAAACCTGGGGTTATGACCTAAAGGCGCTGCCCTGGCGGCTGCCCCGGCGGGCCAGCTCCTCCCTGATGCCGGCAAGCACCCGGGACTTGTCCCGGCACCAGGCCGGCGCCACCAGTTCCTCCGGGTGAGGGTCCCCGGTGAGGCGGTGGATGACCAGGTGGGGCGGCAGCAATTCCAGAAAATCCGCCACCGCTTGGATATATTCCATCTCTTCCAGGGGGCGGTATTGACCGGCGAGGTACAATTCCTCCAGGGCCGAGCCCCGCACCACATAAAGGAGATGGATTTTCAACCCCTGCACGGGGAGACCGGCCAGATAGCGGGCCGTGGCGGCCATGTCCTCCGGCCCCTCCCCGGGGAGCCCCAGGATGACGTGGGCCACCACCTCCAGCCCCCGGTCCGCGGCGGCCGTTACCGCCTGGGTGAAGCAGGCCGCGTCGTGGCCCCGGTTTATAAACTTCAGGGTGCGGTCATGGGCGGATTGCAGCCCCAGCTCCAGCCAGAGCAGGCGCTCTTGGGCGATATCCGCCAGCAGGTCCAGAATTTCAGGGGAGAGGCAGTCCGGGCGGGTGCCGAGGCTTAAGCCCACCACCTCGGGGAAAGCCAGGGCTTCCTGGTATAACCGGCGCAGGGTGGGCACCGGCGCATAGGTGTTGGAAAAACTTTGAAAATAGGCGATGAAGCGGGTGGCCCCGTAGCGTTTGGCCAGGCGGGCCATGCCCTCCTGAAGCTGTGCCGTGATACTTAAGCCCCGGGCAATGGCGCCGGTGCCGGAGCCCCGGGCATTGCAATACAGGCAGCCCCCCTCCCCCAGGCGGCCATCCCGGTTGGGGCAGGTGAGCCCCGCGTCCAGGGTCACTTTCTGGACCCTGACGCCGAAACGCTCCCGGAGATAGGAATTAAGGTCCCGGTAAGGCAGAACCTCCCTCACCCCAAATCCCCCCAGGCATATTGCAGGATGGCCAGGGAAACCAGAGCCGCGGTCTCCACCCGCAGGCGGCGGGGCCCCAGGCTAAGCACGGCAAATCCCGCCTCCCGGGCCTTAGCCACCTCTTCCGGGGTGAAGCCCCCCTCGGGGCCGATGAGAACCCGCACCGCAGCGCGCCGGGGCCGGTTGAGGCAGAATTGCAAACCGCCGCCCCGCTCCCCCTCGTAGCAGAGGAATTTCACTTCCTCCGGGCCGGCCAATACTGCGGCGAAATCAAGAACTGGAGTAATTTCGGGTAGATAAAGCCGCTGGCAGGATTTGAGACTTTCCTGGGCCTGGCGCCGCCACCGGGCCAGACGGCGGGCGGCTCTTTCAGGGGGAGATTTTTCCGCATAGGTGGAAATAAATGGAACCAGGCTTTTCACCCCCATCTCCGTGGCCTGACGCACCACCTGCTCCATGGCTTCACCTTTGGCCAGGGCGAGCCCCAAGGTCATCTGCAATGGTGATTCAATCTGGCTGATAACCTCGTTCTCGAGACCCAGGACCGCGCCTTCCGGGGCCAAGGTCTGAACCACTGCGGCTGCGGCCCGGCCCCGGCCGTCGCACACCATTACCCGGGCCCCCACCGTGAGGCGCAGCACCCGGCTCAGGTGGTGGGTTTCCTCCCGGTCCAACACCACCCTGCCTTCCGCCC
>JBAQHL010000048.1:0-3329 GCA_049288295.1 Desulfobaccales bacterium | reverse complement strand
TTATCATTTTTCTGAAAAAGCTTGACAGAATCAGAAAGATGATAAAAAGCCTTTCAAATAAAATCACTTAATTTTTACCGAAAACCGAAAACCGATAACCGGAAACCAATAACCGAAAACCGTCTCTTACCCGATTTTTTCCATCCCCCCCATATAGGGCCGCAGTTTCTCAGGAATAACCACGCTGCCGTCCTCCTGCTGGTAATTCTCCAGGATGGCCACCATGGTGCGGCCCACGGCCAGGCCGGAGCCGTTTAAGGTGTGCACCAGTTCCGTGCCCTTGGCCCCTTTGCGCTTGAAGCGGATCTCGGCCCGCCTTGCCTGGTAGTCGGTGAAATTGCTGCAGGAGGAAATTTCCCGGTAGCGGTCCTGCCCGGGCAGCCAGACCTCGATGTCATAGGTCTTGGCCGCGGCGAAGCCCATGTCCCCGGTGCACAGGACCACCACCCGGTAATGCAGGCCCAGTTCCTGGAGGATCTCTTCCGCGTCGCCGAGCAACATCTCCAGTTCCTGGTAGGAGGTTTCCGGGGTGGTGAATTTTACCAGTTCCACCTTGTCAAACTGGTGCTGGCGGATGAGGCCCCGGACGTCCTGGCCGTAGGAGCCCGCCTCCGAGCGGAAGCAGGGGGTGTAGGCGGTGTAGCAAATGGGCAGGTCTTCTTCCCGCAAGATTTCCTCCCGGTGGATGTTGGTCACCGGCACCTCGGCGGTGGGGGCCAGGTAGTAGTCCCGGCCCTCGAGTTTAAAGAGGTCGTCTGCGAACTTGGGGAGCTGGCCCGTGCCCCGCAACGAGTCGGCATTGGTTATGAAGGGGGGCCAGACCTCGGTGTAGCCGTGCTTGCGGGTGTGCATATCCAGCATGAAGTTGATGAGGGCCCGCTCCATCAGCGACCCGGCGCCCTTGAGGAGGGCGAAGCGGGCCCCGGCGATCTTGGCGGCCCGTTCAAAATCCAGGATGCCCAGGGCCTCCCCCAGGTCCCAATGGGCTTTGGGCTCAAAGGGGAACCGGGGCGGCTGGCCCCAGGTTTTGGCCACGGGGTTGTCATCAGCGGAGCCACCCAGGGGAACGCTTTCGTCGGGGAGGTTGGGGAGGGTGAGGAGGAAGTCCCGGACCCAGGGGTCGTGCTGGTCGGCCTCAGCCTCCCATTCCTTGATTTTCAGGTTGATTTCCTTGACCTTATCCATCAGGGGCTGGGCTTCGGCGTGGAGGCCCGCCTTTTTCTTTTTCCCCACCTCTTCCGACAGGATGTTGCGTTTATGCCTGAGTTCGTCTATTTGTGCCAGGGCCC
The DNA here is from genome assembly GCA_049288295.1 of Desulfobaccales bacterium. GTDB lineage: Bacteria > Desulfobacterota > Desulfobaccia > Desulfobaccales > 0-14-0-80-60-11 > JBGSLA01. Next base: position 2,040 of record JBAQHL010000048.1, on the reverse strand, counting down.
GGCGGCGCTCCTGGTCTTTGGAGAGAAATTCATCCAGGGAAATATTGAGGCCTCTGTTCAGCAAAGCTATTTCAACTTTTTCCATATGGTCGCGGACAAATTTCAAATCAAGCATGCTGGGTTCCTCATACCGATTAGTCCTGTTTTGAAAAGTTTCGAGTTTTGAGAAATTCCAAAATCATGGTGGGCAATGCCCACCCACATCTTAATGCCTAAAACCTCCAGCTTGAGACCGCTGCGAAAGTCCTCAAAAATGTCATTCTGAGGGAGCGAATCGACCGAAGAATATAGATCCTTCGCTTCGCTCAGGATGACATAAAGGTTTTTCGCAGACTCCTCTGCTTATGGCTTATGGCTTATGGCTTATGGCTTATAGCTCAACGCTCACCACCCTCCCTCTTTGCCGAACCCCTCCTTGATTTCCTCCAAAAGGCGCACCAGGCCGTTGGCGTTCTGGCGCTGAATAAAATAGAGGATGTCGGCCACCGCGTCATCCAGGGCCCGCAAGGCCGGCCGGTTGGCGGGGTTGGCCAGTTGGATGCAGGCATAGAGTTGGGTGTCCTGGCTCAAAAGACGCTTGGCCAGGCGGTGCAGGGTGTCAAACGTTGGGGTGGAATAGTCCTCCAGGTCCTGGGGAGATATTCCCAACTGCAGGATGGACTTTTCCAGGGCAATGAGCACAAAGTGGGACAGGCCCTGAACCACGGCCATGAGGCGGTCATGCTCCGTGGCGCTGGTGACTTTCACTTTGGCCCCGGCCCCCTCCAGGAGGTCCTTGAGCCAGTTGAGCCAGCGTTCCCCCCGGCCGGGGCACAGCACCACGGTGCGGCCGGCAATGTTTTTTTCTTTGGGGCCGAACAGGGGATGGGTGCCCACCACTTCGCCGGCGAAGGCTTTGAGCATGGCGTCCAGGGGGCGCTGCTTCACGGAGGTAACGTCCATGAGCGCAGCCTCGGGGCGCAGGTGGGGAGAGATCTCTTTAGCAATATCCACTACTTTGGGGATGGGGACGGAGAGGATCACCACATCGGCTTGGGCCGCCACCTCCTGGGGAGTCTCCCGGGTGTCCAGGTCGGCGGTGAGGACGGTGTGGCCGTGCTCCCGGAAAAAACGCTGAAACCAGCGGCCCATCTGGCCAGAGCCGCCGATAAGGGCAATGGTTGCTTGATTCATGCGATGGCTTTCTGCCTCAAAAGGAAATCGGCCAGGGTCAGGCGCACCATGGCCTCGAGCACCGGGACGATGCGGGGGATGGCGCTGACGTCGTGGCGGCCCTTGACCTTGAGCCGTCGGGCCTGGCCGCGGATATCGATGGTGTCCTGTTCCTGGAAAATGGAGGGAATGGGCTTTACCGCGGCCCGGAGCACAAGATCGTCGCCGTTGCTGATGCCGCCCAGAATGCCGCCGGCATTATTGGTGGCAAACCCTGAGGGCAGAATGGGGTCATTGTGCTCTGAGCCCAGCAGGCGGGCCGCGGCGAAGCCGGCGCCGATCTCCACCCCCTTGACCGCGCCCACCGACATCAGGGCCTGGGCCAGGCTGGCGTCCAGTTTGTCAAAGACGGGCTCGCCCAGGCCCGCCGGGCACCCCTGCACCCGGACCTCCACGATACCGCCCACCGAGTCGCCCCGGGCCTGGATGTCCTTGACCCGGGCGGCCATGGCCGGCGCCGCCTCCGGATCGGGGCAGGCAAAAGGATTTTCCCAGATGGTAGCTTCCTCCACCCGGCTGATGCTCACCCCGCCAAACTCCACGGTATAGCCGCATACTTTGATGTTTTGCGTGTCCAGGACCTTCTGGGCCACTGCTCCGGCGGCCACCCGGGCCGCGGTCTCCCGGGCCGAAGCCCGCCCGCCCCCCCGGTAGTCCCGGACCCCGTATTTGGCCTGATAGGTGAAATCCCCGTGTCCGGGGCGGAAAAATTCCTTGATATCCGCGTAGTCCTGACTGCGCACGTCCCGGTTGTAAATGATCAGGCTGATGGGGGTGCCGGTGGTCAACCCCTCAAACACCCCGGCCAGTATTTCCACCTGGTCCGGT
>JBAQHL010000047.1:0-6159 GCA_049288295.1 Desulfobaccales bacterium | reverse complement strand
CTCCTAAAGGGGGGTAGGGTTGATTTATAAATATTACCTGATAGTTAGCTTTTTAGTTAACGAGGTGGGACTTAGAAAAACTTGACCCCTGGTCAGGCCCCTTCAAAAAGTGGGATTGATGGCAGACAAGTTTGCGGCCCATCAGGGGATAAATGTATTATCCTTGCAGGCCAAAGACAAGGACTTTCCGGCCAGACGGAAATTAAGGTAACCTTGGAAAAAGGGAGGGAAGAATGGGAAAAGCTCCAATCAGAGGATCATTTCAACTACCATCCCCTTTTGTAAGCAATAAAACTGAGAGTGTAAATACAAAGAAGCATGATAAAGCTGAACAACATTTCCTCCATGGCCTGATCTCCTCACGGCTGCACCGTTATAATAATCTCGCCCCCAATTCTGCCACCCCCGACCTTTCCCCTTTTACCAGAGTGATATGTCCTGAGATTTCCTCTTGCCTTATTCTTTCCACCAGGTAACTGAGTCCGTTTGACGAAGAGTCAAGATAAGGATGGTCAATCTGCTCAGGATCTCCGGTAAAGACGATTTTGCTTCCCTTACCGATGCGGGTAAGAATGGTTTTAATAACGTGGGGGCTGAGATTCTGGCTTTCGTCGCAAATAATAAATTGCCGGGGAATGCTCCTCCCCCGGATATACGTCAAGGGTTCCAACTCGATCTTGCCGCTGCTCAAAAGATAATTAATTGAAGCATTCGGCCGGACATGCTCGTTACAAAGAAGCTCCAGGTTGTCATAAATAGGTTGCATCCACGGCCTGATCTTTTCCTCCTTATCCCCCGGCAAATACCCGAGGTCATTGCCCAGGGGCACGATGGGCCTGGTTATCAGCAGCCGGTTGTACCGGCCGCCGTCCTCAAAAACCTTATCCAGGCCCGCGGCCAGGGCCAGTATGGTCTTACCGGTGCCGGCCCGGCCCACCAAAGTGACCACTTCCACCGAATCATCCAGGAGCAGGTCCAGGGCAAATTTCTGTTCTTTATTTAAGGCCTTGATCCCAAAAACGCAGTTCCCATCCGAAATAAGCTTCTGCAACCGGTTCTGGGAATACCTGGCCAGCGCGGATATGGAGGGACTATGGGGGTCTTTGAGAATGCAGAACTGGTTGGGGAACAGGCTGTTCTGCCGATAATCGAGACTGCCTTCCTGATAAAACTTGCTTATTTCATGATCTGCAAGGTGTATTTCACAGACCCCACGGTAAAGTTTGTCATAATCAACTTTGTCGCTATAAAAGTCTTCCGTTAATATCCCCAGGACGTCAGCTTTTATCCGTAAATTGAGATCCTTGGTAACGAGTATTACTTTAGCTGTATCACTTTTCGTCAAATGATAAGCCAAGGCCAAAATTCTATTGTCAGCAGTGTTTAAATCAATTGTTCCTAAAAATTCGTTGGATTTAATTCCATTTAACTCAATTCGAATTGAACCTCCATTCGGCAGACCCACCCCTTCCGACAAATGTCCCAGCAACCTCAGTCCGTCTAATATTCTCGAAGCCTCCCGGGCATTCCTGCCGGTTTCATCCACCCTCCGTTTTATGTGGTCCAACTCTTCAATTACAGAAAGGGGCAAGACTATCAGATTGTCATCAAAGGAGAACAATGAATCAGGATCATGTAAAAGGACATTGGTATCAAGGACATATATCTTTGCCATGGTCCCTCTTTTCTTGAAGATTTGGTGGTCTTTACACTCTGCAGGGCTATCAAGTCCATAAACCTGGCCCCTAGGTGGGCAGCCTTATCAGACCTGATCCCCGGCTGAAAAGCCGGTTGGGGGAAAGACATGGGGGAAGCAAGATGTGGGTTAGTAATCGCTATTCCCTTTCTGTTTGTCCCGAAAAAGGTAAAGGGCGATTCTCAGGTTATCCCTGATGGCTTGTTTGATGGCCTGGGTGTTCTTGGGGCATTCAACCAGAGTTTTCCAGGAGTAGAGGTGATTTCTGGTGTGAAAGTCGCCGTTGGCGATGTAGTTATACTTCTTTAAGCCAACGGCATTGAAGAGGTCATCCCTGTTCGCCACTTCCCAGGCGTCAAAGAGAGAGGCATACTGTTCATGGTGCTCCCAGAGAAACCGGGAACCAGGATCCAGGAGGCCGTTCTGGGGCTCCCGCCGGTGAGGATGGCAGGCGATGGCGATGCCGCCCTGGCGGTGAATCTGCTCAATGATCCCTTCGACACTGTCGTCCGGGTCTATGAACCTTTTGATGTCAACCGCCAGGATATGATACCCCCTGGTTTGATTGGTCACTTCGGCCCCGGGTATCAGGATCATGCCGTATTGTTCCCATGCCCTCTCGGCCTCGCGCCAGAGATGTTCCAAATATTTGTCGAAATCAGGGGGAGCGATGGCCCGGGCTTGGGGAAAGCGCTGCCAGAATTGGGAATCAATGAGGTGGTCGGTGATGCAGATAGCGTCGAAACCGCTAGCGCCATACAGGTCCACCACGTTTTCCATTAACTCAGAACCATCACTCCAATGGGTGTGGATATGAAAATCACACAGGAGCCATCCGGATGACCTGAGTTTATCGTTCATGGTTTCAAGACGGCTCACGCCGGGCTACTGCCTGCGCCGCCCCATCCCGCCCCAGCGCCTCAGGGCCTCGTCACGAAGAATAATTCTTTACTTGGGAATCAGCTTACCGGAAGACCGTTTATGACTGGTGAATTTTTCGTGAGATTATGATTGGGAGGGGGTGCTGATCTTGGGGGATCATGCTCAGTTAATCTCCTGTCTCCGGCCCAGGCATGCCCAGGGTCATGGCCTCGATCTTTTTCTGCAAGCCCTTGACCCAGAGGTGTGGTTCCAATCTGAAACTGACTTTCTCGTCCGGTTCGCCGGGGTTGGAGGTCCTGACGAAGACGTGGGGTGCGTCATGGGCCAGGTGCACCACGAAGGTCGCCAGGGTGCGGGTTTTTTCCGGCGCGCTGCCGAGGCGGTTGATGCTGTTGTCCGGGCCGGCGTTACGGTCCTGGCTCAGGACCAGGAAATCCGCAAAACTATAAGGCGCCCCCGGCCGAGCCAATAGCTGATTGATGCGGGCCAAGCGCACCTGGCTGCTGTGGTGCGCCGTCTGGTTGGCCCAGAGAAGGCTGGGTGACATATAATGATTGGTATGGCCCAGGGTCCCCTGGCGGCTGACCTGGACGGACACCTGCCCGCCGGGCGCAACCTCGATGGAGGCTATCTTGTGCCGGTCGGCCGCCATCTCAAAGACGGGGTAGCTGGCGCGCAACAGCTCCTTTTGAGCCAGGACTTCGTCCACCGAAGCGCACCGGTTGAGGAGGGCCTGGGTCAGGGGGACGGCACTGCAGTCTTCCTCGGTGAGAGGCAGGCTGCTGGGGCTGGCGTCCACCACCAGGCCTTTCTCATTGATTCCGGCCACCGCGGGAGCGTCGGGGGAATCCAGCGACACCAGCCCCAGGTGGCGATAGCCCTCCCGGGGGACAAAGACCTTGAGGCCGCTTCTGAGGGGCGAGCGGTCCCGGTTTTTGGCAATGATGACGCCGCCCCCCTGGACGCTCTGCCCCGAGGCGGCAAAAAGGGTGCAGGCCTGGGCCGGAGGCGCGGCCAGGAAAACGAGGCCCGCTGCAACCAGGTATACGAATACCTTGCTCCTGAGGCCCGAAAGGATGCCAAACATTAATTTCCCCACAATACCGCTTCAAAAAGTTTCAAGTTTTGAGTTTTCGGATGGAAGCCGGCCGAACGTCAGTCCCGGCACAGGTGAGAACACCTGTGCCACCGGTCCTCCCCTTGGGTTGGAGAGAGCGGCCGGCTCAGCCATAAAGCTAAAACAATATCTGTAGGGCGGGCACTGCCCGCCATAATAAGGGGTGGCGGTGCCTACCCTACATCTTTAAACGTTTTGTATCAGAATAGCAGCAGCAAAAATAAAGGGGCTACGGCTTAAAACCGCTAACCCCTGGATTTTCCTGGTAGGCACGCGGGGATTTGAACCCCGGACCCCCACCGCGTCAAGGTGGTGCTCTCCCCCTGAGCTACGTGCCTGTATATTATTCATTTACCCTTTCAGTCGAAAGGCGTCAAGGTATTAATGTAACTTATAGGAAACTTGACATTATCAAGGGGGGCTGGTATCGTCAGCGGATATGTTGGCATTCCCCCAAGGAGTTGAGGCATGTATTTTCAGGACGTGTTAATGACCCTGGAGCGGTTTTTTGCAGAGCGGGGCTGTATTGTAGTCCAACCCTACGATTTGGAGGTGGGGGCCGGGACCTTCAATCCCCATACCCTGCTCAGGGCCCTGGGGCCGGAGCCCTGGAACGTGGCGTACGTGGAGCCTTCCAGGCGGCCCGCCGACGGGCGCTATGGTGAAAATCCCAACCGCCTGCAGCACTACTATCAGTACCAGGTAATTATGAAGCCCTCCCCTAAAGACATCCAGGAGATTTATCTGGACAGTCTCCGGGCCCTGGGGCTTGATCCCCTGGACCATGACGTGCGTTTTGTGGAGGACGACTGGGAATCGCCCACTCTGGGGGCCTGGGGGCTGGGCTGGGAAGTCTGGCTGGATGGCATGGAGATCACCCAGTTCACGTATTTTCAGCAATGCGGCGGCATTGATCTGGACCCCATCAGCGTGGAACTCACCTACGGCCCGGAGCGCATCTCCATGTACCTCCAGGGGGTGGAGAGCGTCTACGACCTCAAATGGACCAAAGACATCACCTACGGCGACGTTCATCACCGGGGGGAAGTGGAGCACTCCATTTACAACTTCGAGCAGTCGGACGTGGACATGCTCTTTACGTTATTCAATATGTATGAGAAGGAAAGCCTGCGCATTATCGAGCAGGGCCTGGTGCTGCCGGCCTATGATTATTGTCTGAAGTGTTCCCACGCCTTTAACCTGCTGAACGCCCGGGGAGCCATCAGCGTGGCGGAACGGGCCAGCATCATCGGCCGGGTGCGCAACCTGGCCCGCCTGTGCGCTGAAGCCTACCTCAAGCAGCGGGAAGACATGGGGTTCCCGTTGTTGAAAAGATAGCCGTAAGCTTTAAGCCATAAGCCTTAAGCAAAAAGCTTGAAAAACACTAGACGGATAATAATAACGCCATTAGCGGGAAGAAATGGATTTATAAAAAAGTTTTAAGCTTACAGCCTATAGCTTACAGCTTAAAGCTTTTTAAACGAGGACTACCATGGGCACCGAGTTTTTGTTGGAGATTGGCACCGAAGAAATTCCGGCTCGTTTTATTCCGCCGGTGTTGGCAGAGATGGCTGCGGGCTTCCGGAAGAAATTGGAGCAGGAACGCATCGGAGTGGGAGAGATTGTCACCTGGGGCACCCCCCGGCGCCTGGCCCTGGTGGCCAAAGACCTGGCCGGGACCCAGACCGAGGTGGCCCAGGAGGTGGTGGGGCCCCCCAAGGCCGTGGCCTATGGCGCCGATGGCCAGCCCACCCCGGCGCTAATGGGGTTTGCCAAAGCCCAGGGTGTTGCGGTGTCAGAGCTCACCGAGGTGGAAACCCCCCGGGGGGTCTACCTGGCGGTGAAGCGCCGCACCCCGGGCCAGCCCACCGCGGCGCGCCTCAGGGAATTTTTGCCGGAGTTCATCCTGGGACTCAGTTTCCCCAAGTCCATGCGCTGGGGGTCCCTGAAAGAGACCTTCGCCCGGCCCATTCACTGGATTTTGGTCCGGTTTGGCGGCGAAGTAGTGTCCTTTCCCCTGGCGGACGTGGTGAGCGGCGCCGTGACTTACGGCCACCGCTTTCTGGGGCCTGAACCCCTGGAAGTCACTGACGCCGACTCCTATGTGAAGGCCCTCAAGGCGGCTCATGTTATTGTGAACCCGGCAGCGCGCCAGGAGCTTCTGGAAAAGGAGTTGAACGAGGCCGCTGCCAAAGTGGGTGGCGAAGTGGTGCCCAACCCTGGGCTCGTGGAGGAAAACACTTTTTTGGTGGAATTTCCCTCTGTGGTCTGCGGCCACTTCGAGGACAAGTTCCTGGCGTTGCCCGATGAAGTGCTGATCACTTCAATGCGGGAACATCAGCGCTATTTTTCCCTCAGGGGCAAGGACGGCAAGCTGCTCCCCTATTTCATTGCGGTGAACAACACCCTGACCAGGAACCCCGATGTGGTCCGCCAGGGACATGAACGGGTGCTCCGGGCCCGC
>JBAQHL010000046.1:0-7406 GCA_049288295.1 Desulfobaccales bacterium | reverse complement strand
GGATAACCCTTCCTCCAGAGAAGACCATTTTGTAAAATTGGCAAAAAGCTGTATAGTAGCCTTGCGGCCAGAGGGGTTCGGCCCGATAACTTTTAGGACTGTTTAACTTTTTTCAAAATCGTTTAATGTTCGCTGGGATATTACCGATAAATTCAGCAAAGGCAGCTGTCGGCAAAGAGTAAAATTCTCCATGAGCAGATGACGGAAAGATAACAGGGAGCAGGGCTGCGCCCGGACGGGGACAAAAAATAGGGGCCTGATTTCTGCCCAGCCTCCCCAGAGGGGCCGCCCCGGGTGGTTTACAGGACGCGCTTTGAGGCCCTTGATCTTCTTTGTCCTGGTGAGCCTCACCGCCGGGGGCCTGTGGTGGTATCTCAGTGCGCCCCCTCCTGCCCCGCGGCCGGAAACTCCCCCGGAGGGAAAGGCCAAAATGGAAAGCCTCTCCCTCACCGATATCGAAAAGGGGGGCAAGCGCTGGAAACTGAACGCCGAAAAGGCCGAATACCTGGCAAATCGCGATGAAATTCGCATCCAGAAGATTTATCTGGAGTTTTACGGGGATAAAGATCAGGAAGTGGTGCGCCTCTGGGCTGAGGAAGGTCTGGTGAACCCCAAAAAGCGGGAGGTGGCCGTCAAGGGCGGAGTGAAGCTTATGCGGGGGGATATTACCCTGCACACCGCAGAAATTCAGTATTTACCCAAGGAGCGCGTTTTGGTGGCCCCGGAGGAGGTGGTTCTCCAGGGACCCCGGGTCCAGATGACGGGGAAAAATCTCTCTATTGACCTGGCCAAGCGGCGCCTGGTTTTGAAGGACCACGGTTTGACCACAGTGAAGATGGAGAAAGGGCTCTTGTGAGCGGGAAGGGACTGCGGATCCGGAGGCCGGCTGCTCTGGTTTTGGGGCTGCTGCTGGGGCTTTTCCTGGCAGGGACCCAGGCTTTTGGGCAGGAAGGGGCGCGCTCAGCCGCGGGTGCCCCCAAGCCACCCTCCGGCCGGAAAGCTGAAATCCCGTTGCGCATCAGCGCGGCCCAGATGGAGGCCGACCAGGAGCAGCGCCAAATTGTTTTCAAGGGGCAGGTGAAGGCGGAATACGGCGAGGACACCCTTTATGCCGATCAACTGCTGGTGATCTACAAACCCAAGGACAAAATCCGGACCCCGGCAGCCGGGAAAAGCGCCGCGGGCTCCCCCCTGGGGGACCTGGGCGGGGAGGAGATCGACCGCATCGAAGCCAGGGGGAATGTGCGTTATGTCCAGGGCGACCGGGTGGCCACCGGGGAAAAGGCCATTTATTACCGGGACCAGGACGAGATCGTCCTTTTGGGCAACCCCCAGGTCTGGCGGGGGGAAAACCATCTGAAGGGCTCAAAAATCACCATTAACCTGCTAACCAAAAAGGTGGCGGTGGAAAGCTCCCCCCAGCAACGGGTGGAAGCCCACCTCTATCAAACCACCCAGGGGGGAAAAACCCCCGGAGACCTCCTTGCTCCCAAGGGAACGCCGCCTGCAACCCGTCCAGGCCGACCCCGTTAACCCCCAAAGGCGCGCCATGCACCGACTTGTCCTGGAACATCTCAGCAAAAGCTACGACGGCCGCAGGGTGGTGGACGACGTCACCCTTGAAGTCAAGAGCGGCGAGGTGGTGGGGCTTTTGGGCCCCAACGGCGCCGGCAAAACCACCACCTTTTTCATGGTGTTAGGCCTGTTGAGGCCAGACCAGGGGGCCATCATCCTGGACGGGGAGGACATCTCCCAGTTGCCCATTTACCAGCGGGCCAGGAAAGGGTTGCAGTATCTGCCCCAGGAATCTTCTGTCTTCCGCAAGCTCACCGTGGCGGAAAATATCCTGGCCATCCTCGAGACCCTGGAGCCTGACGCCCAGGTCAGGGAAGAGCGCCTGCACAAGCTCCTGAAAGAGTTGCGCATCACCCACCTGGCCGGACAAAAGGCCTCATCCCTCTCCGGTGGGGAACGCCGGCGGGTGGAAATCACCCGGGCCCTGGTCACCTCTCCCCATTTCATCATTCTGGATGAGCCTTTTGCCGGCATCGATCCCCTGGCGGTGACCGACATCCAGAATATTATCCGCCAGTTAAGAAAACGGGGGCTCGGAGTCCTCATTTCCGATCACAATGTCCGGGAAACCTTGTGGGTCTGCGACCGGGCCTACCTGCTGAGCGAGGGGGTTATCCTGGAGGAGGGCACCCCTGAACATGTGGTCAATAGCGACCTGGCTAAAAGGATTTACTTGGGCGAAGGCTTTACGTTATAATGTTTTTAGTGACAACCAGCGCTAACGACCTTGATTCTCCGTTGGCCAGGGTATAAGGTTACCGTATGGCATTAGAGATTCGCCAAAGCCTCAGACTCAGTCAAACGCTTATCATGACCCAGAAGTTGCAGCAGGCCATTAAGCTGCTGCAACTCTCGCGCATGGAGCTTTTGGACGAGATTCACCAGACCCTGGAAACCAACCCTATACTTGAAGACACCCAAACCGAAGACCGGACCCCGGAACCCACGGATGAAGAAAGCTGGGCGCCAGGTCCCAGCGCTGAGGCCTCAGCTGAAGACACCTCTCCCAAGGCGGACGGAGAGGGTAAAAGTCCCCTGGATGACTGGGATTGGACTAACTTTTTCAGGGACCAGGAAGCGATCCCCTCCTTCAGGGAACATGAGGAACGGGAAATCCCGTCCTTTGAGAATCTCAACGCGCAACGGACCTCCCTCAAGTCCCACCTGACCTGGCAGATGCACATGGGCGAACTGGACGAAGGGGACGAACGCATTGCCACCCTGATCATCGGCAACCTGGACCCCCAGGGATATTTACAAGCCCCGGTGGAGGAAATCGCCCAGGAATTGGAGGTGGAGCCTTCCCGGGTGGAGTCGGTCCTCCAGATCGTTCAGAGTTTTGAGCCCACCGGCGTAGCGGCCCGGGACTTAAAAGAGTGTTTGCTCCTGCAGGTAAAGACTCTGGGCCTCAATCATCCTTTGGTGGTTGAAATTATCAGCCGTCACCTTACTAACTTGGCGAATCGCAACTATCAGGCCATCGCCCGGGATCTGAAGGTGTCGGTGGAGGATGTCTTCGACGCGGGTGAAGTGATCGGCCAACTTGACCCCAAGCCGGGGCGGAGCTTTGACCTGGAGGAACCGGCCTATATCAACCCCGACGTCTTTGTCCAAAAAGTCGGGGATGAATACGTCATCACCCTGAATGAGGACGGCCTCCCCAAGCTCCGGGTGAGCAATTATTACCTGGAAGCCCTGCGCAACCCGGAAAAGCTCAGCGACTCGGCCCGGGCTTACATTCAAAAACACCTGGACAGCGCGCTCTGGTTTATTCGGAGTATTCATCAGCGCCAAAGAACCCTCCATCGGGTGTCAGAGAGCATTGTGCGCTTTCAGTCCGAATTTTTGGATAACGGCCTGGCGCAGCTAAAACCCCTCACCCTGCGGCAGGTGGCGGAAGATGTGCAGATGCACGAGTCCACCATCAGCCGGGTGACCACCGGTAAGTACATGCATACCCCCCAGGGGTTGTTGGATATGAAGTATTTTTTCAACAGCGGCCTTAATCTGGCTCTGGGAGATCAGATTGCCTCAGAAAGCGTCAAGGAAAAAATTCGCCAGATCGTCCAATCTGAGAACCCCGAAAATCCCTTGAGTGACCAGGAGATCGCTGAGATGTTGCGCGAGGACAACGTCATTATTGCCCGGCGCACCGTGGCCAAATACCGGGGCATGCTGGGGGTGCTTTCCTCCAGCAAGAGGAAAAAACCAGGCATTCGCCCGAAAAGCTTGCCTTCTTCCCCTTCCCCATAATTTCCCGGATTCGGCTAACCCCGAACTGTGTGGAGGAATCGCATGCAAATTTCCGTTACCTTTCGACAACTTGAACCCTCCGAGGCTCTCAAGAATTATGTCACTGAACGTTTAAAGAAATTAAAACGCTACCTGGATGGTCCCCTTGAGGCCCATGTGGTTTTGGGCCTGGAAAAATTCCGGCATCTGGCGGATGTGTCCATTAACAGCAATGGCCGTATGATCAAAGGCCGGGAAGAAAATGTCGACATGTATGCCGCCATTGACCTGGTAATGGACAAAATTGACATGCAGCTCAAAAGGCATCGGGATAAAGTCCGGGAGGTCAAGGCTGACCGGAGCCGGGCCGCCACTCCGGGGGAACGTGAAGAACCCCGGGGCTTGCCCCCCATCCGCCGCCGCAAGGTTGAGGTTCCGCCCCTGCAACTGGCTGATGCCGTGGAGATGCTGCAAAGCAGGGGCATTGACCTTTTGGTCTTCACCGATGTAAAAACCGGAGCCTTATCCATCTTGTATAAGCGCACTGACGGCGGCCTGGCCCTGGCCGAGCCTGAACTGGGGTAGGACCCCGTTTTATGAAAATAATTGAATTGTTGGACCCAAAGTCCATACTGCCGGACATGGCCGCCACCAGCAAGTTAGGCGTCCTGGAGGAACTGGCGGCCACCCTGGTCCCGGGGCCTGATGGCCTGGACCTGGACACGGTGGTGGAAGTCCTCATGGAGCGGGAGCGTCTGGGCAGCACCGGCATTGGGGACAACGTCGCTATCCCTCACGGGAAACTGGCCAGGCTCTCGAAACTCAGGCTGGCATTTGGCCGAAGCCTTAAGGGTGTGGCCTTCGAGGCGGTGGACGGCAAGCCTTCCCAGCTCTTTTTCCTGCTCCTGGCTCCCACCAACTCCGCGGGCCTTCATCTTAAAGCCCTGGCCAAGATTTCCCGCATGTTGATGAGCGCCCCGTTCCGGGAAAAGCTCATGGAGGCCAACCAGGGACAGGACATCTATAAATTGTTGGTGGAACAGGACGAGGAAATCTAATAAATCCCGGATGCTCACTGTTTCCCATGGAATCAGGACGCGCCCGTTGCCATGACGACCTCCAAGGGTAAAAAAAGCCTGACGCCGCCTCCCTCCCCAGGCGGCAACTCATCTACCGTTGCCCTCCCTACTGTCCTGATCATCACCGGTCTTTCCGGCTCGGGGAAAAGCACGGTCTTGCGCTCCCTGGAGGATGCCGGCTTCTCCTGTATCGACAACCTCCCCTTGAGCTTATTGCCTCCCTTCCTGAAAGAAGTCTTCCACTCTTCGCAGACCGCCCGGAAGGTCGCCCTGGTCATGGACGTGCGCACCTCCGGTTTTTTACAAAATTACAATCGGGTGTGCCAGCGTCTTCAACGCCAGGGCTATATCCTCCACCTCTTGTTTCTCGAGGCCGATGAACGGGTGCTCCTGCGCCGCTTCAGCCAAACCCGGCGGCAACATCCGCTGGCGGACCGGGAGTCCATTGCCCAGGCCTTGCGTCAGGAGCGGGAATCCTTGCAGGCTGTCAGAAAAATGGCCCACCGCATCCTGGACACTTCCCTGTACAACCCCCATCAACTGCGCAAGCTGATCCTGGACGAGTATTCCGAGGTGGACCCCCGCCAGCGCATGCTCTTGCATCTCATTTCCTTTTCCTATAAAAGCGGGATTCCCCCGGAAGCCGACCTGGTCATGGATGTGCGGTTCCTGCCTAATCCGTATTTCGTGGAAGAGCTCAGGCCCCTTACCGGCAATGAGCCCCGGGTGCGGGAATTTGTCCTGGGACAGGAGGAGACCCTGGATTTCCTCGGTCACTTTCGGAGCTTCCTGGACTACCTCCTCCCCAGATTTCAACGGGAGGGCAAGACCCACCTCACCGTGGCCATTGGCTGCACCGGCGGCCAACACCGCTCCGTGGTCATTGCCAATGTCCTGGGGGAGCATCTGTCCCAGGAAAACCTGCCCTTCACCCTCACTCATCGAGACATGGCCCAAGCAGCAGGAGGTTAATTTAACATGATTGGCGTGTTGATCGTCACTCACCGAGAACTTGCCGAAGCCCTGATTTCCGTCTGCGGCCTCATCACCGGCCACCAGGAAGGCATGGTGGCAGTATCCCTGGACCCCAGTGAATCTCCGGAATCCTCCATGGAGCAGATTAAGTCGGGTTTGACCAAGGTGAACAACGGCAATGGGGTCATCATCCTGACAGACATGTTGGGAGGCACCCCCTCAAACATGAGCCTGTCGTTCCTCCAGGAAGGCAAGGTGGAGGTGGTCACCGGGGTGAACCTGCCCATGCTCATGAGACTGGCACACCTGCGGGAAGCCAAGAATTTGAAGGAAGTGGCCTCGGCTCTCAGACAGTCTGGACAGCACGGCATCACCGTGGCAAGCGAGGTCCTTCACCGGAAATGACCTTTCCTCCCTCCATCCGGCGGGCAGGTATTATTGATTTAAAGGCTGTCTTGGAAATTGAAAAGCTTTCCTATGACTCTCCCTGGTCCTTGTGGTGTTTCCTGACGGAATACGCCAACTCCAAGAGCACCATCCTGGTCGCCGGCCCTCCTCCCCAGGAAACCTGGGAGACCTGGGGCTACATTATTTTCTGGGTGATAGCCGATGAAATGCACCTGCTCAACCTGGCTGTCCACCCGGTCCATCGGCGCCGGGGCATTTCCCGGTCCCTGCTGACCGCGGCTCTGAATCAGGCCCGCAACCAGGGAGTCTCGGTGGTCTGGCTGGAGGTGCGGCCATCCAACCAGGCTGCGTTAGGTCTTTACCAATCCTTCGGTTTCTTAAAGGTGGGCATCCGTCAAGGCTATTACACCGATAACGGCGAAGACGCCCTCATTTACGCCTATTCCTGGGATGGGGAAATTCTGATGGAGTGAAAGATTCCGTTTTCTGCTTGAAAAGTTTATGCAGGGTGGGCGCCGCCCACCAATTCTTTTGGCGGGCAGTGCCCGCCCTACATTTACTTGAGCTTACGGTGATGTTGGCAAAATTGGCACCAAATTCCCTTAGATTTACGGGAGCCCCCGCGTAAGCGGTTGTTACAATTGGATAATAAAAGCCATGCAAGAATGCCCACTGTCGTTAAGTTAGCGCTTATGGGCAAGATGCCTGTGCTCCTGGAGAGACTTGAGGGGGGTACGGTAGGAGGGCTTGCCCATCCAGGCACAGGTTAAAAACCTGTGTTACCGGTCTTTTCATGGTTTTGAGAGCGCCAACGGCTCAGGGGCGCCTGCTCCACAAGACATTGATTTATTTAGAGATAATTTGGGTTAATGCAAGATTTTCGCAGAGGTCTGAGTTTTGAGTTTTATATAAGTTTCCAGAAATCCCTCATATCTCTTCTCCACCAGTTTGCGGGGGAGAAGCGAGTAAGTGGGGGTTAAAAATTCATCTAGATATTGAAAAAGCCCCTGGCGTTCGCGGTGGTGGCCGCCATGACCTGGGAAAGCTCAATTCCTTGGAGGCGGCTGAGTTCCCGGGCGGTGACCAGCAGGTGGGCGGGCTCCGAAACCTTCCCCTGATAAGATACAGGCGCATCGG
>JBAQHL010000045.1:0-10980 GCA_049288295.1 Desulfobaccales bacterium | reverse complement strand
GGAAAAAATGAGGGGGGTGATAGGAAAACACGGTTTTGAAAGAGGTTCTGTAAGCTATTGCAAAACCCCGCATCTCGGTGCTTTGTCATTCTGAGCGAAGCGAAGAATCTAATGGTTTTTAGAAGCTATAGATATTTCACTCCGTTCAGAATGACGCAAAAACTGGTTTTGCAGGAACTTCTAATAAGTCAGGAGGGGCGTCTGCCTCAGGTAGCGGTTGTCTCTTAGTTCGGCCAGGATAAAGTGGGCCACGTCGGCCCGGGAAATCTTGCCGGCGGTGAGCCCCGTTAAGTCTTTAATCACCCGGTATTTTCCGGTAAGGGGGCCGTTGGTAAGAAAACCGGGCCGGACAATGGTCCAGTCTAACTGGCTCGCCTTAATCAAGGCTTCCTGCCGATCTTTATCCTCATATATGGTCTTGAGCAGCAGGGGCTTGAAAATGCGGTCATAGAGAAAGCCCCCGTGCCCCTTGCTGTCCCCGGCCCCGATGCCCGTGATGCAGACAAGTCGCCGCACTTCCTGCTCTGTCATGGCGGTCAAGACGTTTTGGGTTCCCTGGGAAAAGAGCGTCACCGGTTTCCTGGTCACATTGACGCCAATGGTGAGACACACAGCCTCCTGTCCCATCAGGGCTTGCTGAACTTTGGTGGCGTCCAGGATATCCCCTGCCACTGCCCTGAGGCGCTCCCGGGACTGCGCCGCCTTTTGGGGATGGCGGGCCATGGCGGTAACGGTGTGACCCGCAGATAAAGCCTGTTCCAGAAGCTGCAACCCTATGCCGCGGCTGGCGCCGATGATCAGGAGGTTCATGGCCGTCTCCTTTGCAAAAATAATGGGGCTTGAGCCAAGGTGATGTTCTCATACCGAGTTTCATTCTAAGGGCATTTTATAGCCGCAGGCCTTACTGTGAAAGTCCCCCGTAGGGGCGGCGCATGCGACGCCCCTACAACAGATTTTCATTTTGGGGGTGGCCCAAACGGGCCATTAGCGTTTAGCCTACGCCTGCGCAAGCTGGAAAGCCTGTGCCACCGGTTGGCTGCAAAATGGTATCATTCGGTGGGTATGTTGTTAAGCCAGGGCGCCGCCTTCCTTGGATTTTCAGGGGCGCCATCCATGGCTTTACTTTTTGGCCGGGGAGGTTATGCTTACAACCGGGGACTTCTTGAGGAATGGAAGAATTTCGCCATAACCTGACTCCGGTGGAAGTGAAGCAATTCCTGAAAAACACTGAGAAAATCACGGAATACCTTCTTATCCGCTATTGTTTTAAACTTAAGCTTCCCTGCCCGCAATGCGGCAAATATGGGCTTTGCCAGGCCGGGGCGGTGAGTTTGCTCAGCAGCCGGATAGACAAGATCACCCACGAGATTAGCTCCTGCCTGCACTGCGGCTACAAGGAACTGTCAACCGTGTTGACTATCGAGTCCATGTAGCGCCCGCCCGAGGGACAATCTTGGCCGTGCGGCTATTTTTTTTTGTAGCCGCAGGCTTTAGCCTGCGCTTTATTTCTTTAATAATTTCGCACGCTAAAGCTTGCGGCTACATTTAAAAACTCAAGATGCTGTTGGGGAAGAGGGTAGGGGCCACCGGCCTTTGGCCCAGTTCTCCAAAGACAGTCAACTATGCTCTTTTGCGGAGTCAAGCAATCGCTATCAGAAAAATTTTGACCACCACTTTTTCTTTGGGGAAGAAAAATCCTCGTTCGCAATGGCTTCCGGGTTTTTAATGGCCTCCGGTTCTGGCGAGGGCGGCAGGGGGGCAGGAGGGGGCGGCCCCAGTTTTTGCGGGTCTGGCGTCAGGTGCGCGAAAATTTTGGTTATAGCCGGCACCAACTGGCCGGAGAGGTCCAACACCAGGCCCTCTACCCGGGCCAGACGGGCGGAGAGTTCCAGCACCTCTTTCCTCAGGTGATTGCCGCTCAGTTCCCCGGCGGTTCCGTGGGTCTGAGGGAAATCTCCCGGTTCCCACTGCTCCTGCGGGCCTGAAGCAGGGGCGAGATCTTCTTCGGGAGGACTGAGCTCGGCCCGGTCTGGTCCCTCGAGGGATTCCCCCTGGGCGGCAACCACGGTTTCCAGAAATTCCCAGTCAATTTCGTGGCGGCCCTCGGCAAAGGCAGCCACCAGGGCCAAATCGCACCAGGAGTTGATGCGCCGGGGGACACCCTTGGTGGATTCATAGATTTTATCCAAGGCCGAGGGAGTGAAGATGCCGCTGCCGCCGGCCCGGGCCAGCCGAAATTGAATGTACTCCTTGGTTTCGGCTTCGTCCAGCGGCTGCAGGTGGAAATGGACGCCCACCCGTTGGGCCAGTTGGCGCAGGGCAGGCTGGCGGAGGCGGTCGCGGAGGTTGGGCTGGCCCACCAGGATAACCTGGAGGAGCGGTTCTTTGTCGGCCTGGATATTGGACAACAGGCGCAATTCTTCCAGGGCGGCGGCGCCCAGGTTATGGGCTTCATCCACAATGAGGACCACGTGTTCGCCCCGGCTGTAGGCCGTGATGAGAAACTCATTAAAGGCTGTCAAACGGGTGGCCCGGCTATGGAAGTGGCCGCGGATTTCGAATTCCTTCAGGAGGAGTTCCAATAAATCCTCGGCGCCGAAAGAGGTCTGGTAAAGCACTCCCAGGCGTTGTTTTCCTACTTTGGCTTTTAACAGGGATTTGATTAAGGTGGTTTTCCCGGTGCCGATTTCTCCGGTCAGGACCACAAAGCCAAGTTTTTGTGTGAGGCCGTATTCAAGATAGGCCCTGGCCAGCTTATGTTGGGGACTCAAATAGAGGAAATCGGGGTCAGGGAGGAGGCTGAAGGGGCGTTCTGTCAGTCCGAAAAAGGTTTCATACATCAGGATCTAATCCACCCGAAGAGTCCTTTTTTCTTCTCAGCCTGGTCGTCGGCGTCATAGTAGCAATAGTAATAACATTCACGGTCCCGGTTATCCACTTTATTGAGGACCAGGCCAAGGATGGGGTAGTCTTTAAACAAGTCCACCGCCTTCTGGATATCATCCCGGGCTGTTTTCCCCATTTCCACCACCAGAATGATCCCATCTACAAAGGGGGCAAAAGCCAGGGGATCGGCATAGGAGAGCACGGGAGGTAAATCAAAGATGACATAGCGATCCGGGTAAAAGTACTTAAGTTCCTTGACCAACTTTCCCATCATGGGTGAACTGATCAACTCCGCGGCTCCGGCCACGGCTCGCCCGCCAGGGAGAATGATGAGCTTGTCCAGGCCTTGAGGATGGACCAGCAGTTCCGGGATGGAGGCGTTGCCGGCCAGATAATCCACCAGACCGGGCCCGCTGGGAAAGCCTAAGCATTTATGCACCGACGGATAGCGCAAGTCCGCGTCTACCAGGAGGACGGTTTTATCCACCTCCTGGGACAGACTGATGGCCAGGTTGATGGCCGTCAGGGTTTTGCCCTCGTTCGGCTGAGGCCCCGTGACCATCAGGGTATTTTTCTGCTCGGGTTGGGTGCGCTGGAGAATTTGGGTGCGGAGAATCTTATATTCTTCCCGCACAGAGTTATCGTCATTTCCGGTTATGATCCGATGACGCCGCAATTCATCCAGGTGCAACGGGAGGGTGCGGGTGGTGGAATAGCGTATTCCTCCGGCAGTGATCTCAGGGCCTGTATGAAACGGGGGTTTTTCCAGGGGAGGCGGCGTCGGCGCCGCCTGCGCCGGTGCGGCCTGACTCTCCGGGTTTTTTTGTTTATCAGCCCTGGCCTTTTCTAAAGCCTTGTCAATGAAGCCCACAATAATGTCCTTTGGGTCAAGTTAAAGGTATTTCCCCACAAACCGTCCAAGACGGGCGTAAAAAATCCACAGATCCATCACGAAGAAATGGAAAATGATAAGCCCGGCCAGGAAGGCTACGCCCACGAGAATCCAGGTCAGGCGCCGGTGTTGCTTTTTCCGGGCCAGGTCTTCAGGGGTGACGATTTTGCCGATGCGGCCAAGAACCGGTAAACCGGTGAGCCAGGCCAATTCGTCTGTGCTTTTAACGGTGCGATCCAGATTTTCAGTCAGGGCCACCATGCCCAGACCGGAACCCAACCCGAGAATGAGGCCGGCCAGGGCGATGAGACCCCGCTTTGGAGCCACGGGTTTTTCCGGAAAACTGGCCGGGTCGATGATGGTAAATTTTTCGGCCTTTTGAGATTCCTCCATGCCTTCGGAAATCCGGGCCTCCAGGATTTTGTTCATAATTTCCTGGTGCTTGGAGTGGGCATTCTGGTAGTCCCGGGTCAAGGCCAGATATTCCTGCTCCACCTTGGGGCCATCTTCCAGGCGCTTCCGGTACATCCTGAGCTTGCTGTCCAAATCGGCCCGCTGGCGCTTTAAGGACTGGATATCATTGTTGGCCGCCTGGATATTGGTCAGGAGATTGACATAGGCCGGGTTTTCAGGTTGGGTCACCGGTTTGGCAGAGGCCTTTGACTCAGGCATTCTTTCCAGTTCGGCAATTTCTTTTTTGAGCTTGATCACCTCGGGATGCTGGTCGGAATACCGTCCCTGCTTCTCTGCCAACTCGGATTGCAGTTTGGTTAATTTCTGCCGTTTAACCGAAGGGCTGCCGCCAGGGGAGCCGGTGAGTTTTTGCAGCTCTGCCATTTCCCGTTTGATTTTGACCACGTCGGGATGGGTGCTGGAGAATTTGGACTGCAGGTCACATAAGATGACTTCAAGTTGATGAAGGCGGGCGTCGGGGTCAAGGACACGTTCGCCGGTGGCGCTGATTATGGGGGTATCGGGTTTGACGTTGGCCAACTGGCCTTCCAGATAGATTTTACGGTCCTCGGCGGCCTGGACTTGGGCAGTAAGCTGGTCGATCTCCTTCTCCAGGCGCTCGGCTTGAGAGAGGTTGAACTGCTGCAATTCCGGAAGGATGCCCTCATGCTTGGCCTTGAAATCAGTGGTTTTGGCACCGATGATTTGTATGCGCTCCTGAATTTCTTTGAGTTCGGCCTCGAGAAATTTCGTGGTGGTTTTGGCCTGCTGCTCGCGAATTTTTAGATTCTCCTGGAGATATAAAGAAGCCAGGGTCCCGGCCACTTTTTGAACGACATCCGGGTTTTTGCCCCGATAAGCGATGGTAAAGGCGATGGTAACGCCCTCCTGGGAGCCGCCTCGACCAGGGCGTTTGCGCCTTTGGTTCCCCACCTCGGCGCCTATCAGGTCCACATTGATATCATCCCGCATTTTCTCAATAATTTCTTCCTGGGTGTACCTCCCCCTAAGGTCGCCATACAAGTCAAACTGGCGGATTATTTCCAGGAGCTTGGTGCGGGACAGGATCTGCTGGTTGAGGCTTTGGATGCGCTCATCCGCATAGCCGGTGACCGTCGATTTGACAAAATCCTGAGGTATTTGCTGTTCTTCGATGAGAATGGTGGACCTGGATTCATAGACGGAGGGCAGCAGCATGGCCACCAGGGCGGAGATGAGCAGGATAGCCAAAGCCGGCCAGATGAAATAATGCTTCCGGGTCAACAACGCCCGCCAATAATAGCGTAAGTCTTTTTCCGGTTCCATAGCTCGGGTATTCATCATTATTTTTGGTAATGCAAGGTGTTCGAATATCTCAGATAGAGCCAGACGAGATTACGGCTGGTGGTTTGATTGACTACTAGATCATCCCTCCAGCCATAGGTATACGACGAGTTGAGGGTGAACTTTTCCGTCAATTTATAGTTTAACTCAGGGGTAACATATAAAACCAGGTTATTGTAGTCACTGCCGGGGCTGTCGGACAGGCTGTAGTAGAGATTGCCCCGCAAGGTCCCGGTCAGCCTTTCGGTGATATTCCGGGTAATGCCCGCATAACCGTTGTGGAACTGGTTGACAGTCCCGCTGCCCGAAGCGGATTGATCAAGTCTGTAGCCGAAGTTCCAGTTTGTCCGGGTCCATTTTCGGTTGGCGGAAATATCAAAATATGGGGTGACCGAGAAAGTTTCCAATTTTGCCTGCCTGATTCTAATAAAACTCGTGAAATTCCCGAAATCCAGGACCGCGGTCTGGCTGGTAAACCAGTTGTAATTCAGTCCGGTAAAAAGGGATAAGGTCCAATCCTCGGTGAACTTGTGGTCCACCCCGAGGTAGGTGCCGACATTGCGATAGGCGTTGCCAATTTGCGGGTAATCTATGTACCGGCCCAAGACCGTTCCCATTACGGTAGTTTTCGCGTTTTTGAGGAGATAATTCAACCCCAGGTTCACGGTATGTTGAGAGTAATTAACGTAGCTGGGATCCTGATAATTCACCCTGTTAAAGCGATAGCCCGCCCGCAGGAGGGCCCGTTCCGACAGGTTGAACTCAAGGCCCGGGGCAGCCTCCAGGGCCTGCCGCCGGGTGCGGTTCATGATGAAACCGGAGCTGATCAACTCCTCGTTGAGGGTGGAATCCAGGGTGTAGCCGCCGGTTAAGTTAAGGGCGAGGCGGGGGGCCACCTTCTTCTGGCCAAACACGCTATAGTACTGGTTAATGGTGTCCAGGCTGGGGTCTTTAACATAGACGAGGCCGTCCAGGCCCAGGCGGCCGGTGAGTTTGGAGGTCTCACTGGTGTAATTGAAATCCACCGAAGGGGCTAAATTAAAAATAAAATCGCTTTGCTTGCCGATATAATTAAAGTTTATGTTGCTGTCATACTTGGCCCCCAGATCGACTTGGGGAACCACAGACCAATCTCCGGCAAAGGCCGGGCCGCAAGCACACAGGAGAAAGAGGCCCACAAGGAGCAGGGCCAGCGGGGAAGGTGCCGAGCGCATGGCAGCAGGAATCCTCAGGGCACCACCACCACGTCACCCGGGAGCAAGGTGACGTTCTGATCCAGAAACAGTCCCCGGGAAACAGATTTGTAATCAAAAGGAAAGGTTTGTTCAGTGCCGCCGCTGCGGCGCAGGATGACGATTTTACTGGGGGAGGCAAAGGGCGTCAGGCCCCCGGCCATGGCCAGGGCCTGCATGACGTTGGCCGGCCTGCCCACCAGGAACTCCCCGGGTTTGTTGACCTTGCCCACCACGAAAATTTTATAATACTGGGTTTTGAGCAGGATCACCGTGACCTGGGCATCAGTGACAAACTTTTCCAGGCGTTTGCTGATCTCTTCCCGCAGCTGCTTTACCGTTTGGCCGGAAGCCTGGACCTCCCCAATCAGGGGATAAGAGAGCTTGCCGTCCGGCCGTATGGCGATTTGCTTGGTCAGGTCAGGCTCTTTCCAGACGGAAATTTCGACAAGATCCTCAGGGCCCAGCTGGTATTTATCCTCCACCACCTGGGCGGCGGCGGCCTGGGCCTGCACGGAAGAGGTCAAGCGGGGAGCGCACCCCTGGGACAGCAAGAGGGCCAGTCCCGATACTATCCAGATCAGCGGCAATAGTCTGTGAACCATAGAAAAATCCCGCCCGATAAAAACTCTTCACAGAGTTAGGTATTTTGAGCCCGCCATCCACAATATCGGTAAATCATCTCCGATTATTTAATGCCATTTGAGCATGGGTGTCAAGTTTAATAATCTGAACTTTAGAACGGTTTTTTTTCGGAAAAGAGAAGTTACATCAGGAGGATTAACGTCTGCCTGATAAGCACCAGCAGGTAAGGTAACAAAAAGGGCATGACTGCTATATGGAGAGACTAAAGGAGGTTTCCCTAATTTTAACGATACCCATAATTGGGGTGGAACCTGGGAACGGCAAAATTACCCTGACTACCGGCATCATTGGCCTCTCCCGGCTGAGGGGTAGGATTCTTGGCGAGTCTGGCAGCTTCGTGTATGGCATCAACCTTTAGCCGGCAGGAGTTAAGTGTCGGGAAGCCAGGGATGATCTTCCACTTAAGGGCAGGGATGGGAACTTCGGCGCGGACCACTTTCCAGGCGGATTTGGCGGGGCGACCGGCCTGTTTCTCTTCCTGAGGAGAAGCGGGCTTGTCGGTCTGGGTTAATTCCCCTTCGGGCTTGATTATGTTAATGAGGTCCTCGACAGAGCACCCGATAATAGTGGCCACATACTGCTGGGTTTCAGCATAGGGAGGCAGCCCGTCGTGTTTTTTTACAGCCTCGGGCCCGGCATTGTAAGCCGCCAGGGCCAGGATGACGTCCTGAGAGAAGCGGTCCAGGCAATATTTGAGATATTTCACCCCACCGGCAATATTTTCTTCCGGGTTGAAGGGATCCTGCACTCCCATGGCTATGGCAGTCTCAGGGATGAGCTGCATGAGGCCCATGGCGAATTTAGGGGAAACGGCAATGGGGTTGCCCCCGGACTCCTTGAAGAGCACCGCCCGGATCAGGTTCTCATCTATGCCATGGCGTTTGGCATATTTCTTTATCAGAACGTCAATCTGGACAGTTAAATTTGGCCCCCTCAGATAGTTTACCTTGAGCCCTTCACGGATATAGAGAAGTGCTGAGAAAAATTCCAGCTTCTGGTCCAATTCGCTGGAGCATTTTTTTATGAGAGCCGGCCCCGGCATGGGTGCTGCGGCCTGAAGGACAATGGCCGGCCTTTCAACGGGAATGGGAGGAAGATTGGGAAAGCCCAGGCTCCCATAAAGCAAGAAAACGATGGCGGTGAGGGAATTGAGCATAGGCTGAGGGTAATAGGTTTACTTGCAGCTGTGAAACGGGCTTAATATTTTTTGCAATTTACATTATAACAAAAAAAAATTAAGTCAGAAATTATTTCTTCTTATCCTGTTGTTTTTTTTCACCATAAGGTAAAAAGCCCATCCCCCGAGGGGGAAGGGCTTTTTTTTAGAGCATCTGCGGCTGAGCCTGCGGCTCTCTCAGAACCATGAAAAGCTTGGTAGGACGGGCCTCCGTGCCCGCCCTCCGGTGGGGCCGAACGCTTGAAGGCGGGATGCGCTCTCGCTTTCCCGCCCTACATTATTTACTTTCCTGCAGGAGGAAGACTTTGCAGCAATTTTTGGGCCTCCTCCCGTTCCGGGAAGTCAGCCTTTACTGCCAGGGCCTTTTCAAGAGCCGTGCGGGCAGTGGCCGTATCTCCGAGCTTTGAGGCGCACAGGCCCAGGTGGAATTGCAGCACCGGATGATTGGGGGCCTTGTCCACGGCTTTTTGCAGATATTTTTTGGCTTCGGCGAAATTCTTTTGTTTGCAGTAAATCCACCCCAAGGTGTCCAACAAACGGGGGTCCTCAGGGTTATCCGCCCAAACCTCCGAGGCGATTTTTTGGGCCCGCTCCAGATTTTCAGGAGTGGGCTGGAATTCCGCCAGGAGGTAGGCGAGATTGTTTTTTACCACCGGCGGCACCTGCTGGCGCTGGAAGAGGCGGTCGTAAAGGGTGATGGCCTTGTCGCCCTCCCGCTGCTGTTCGTAGATCTGGGCCAGAGCCATGGTATAGAAGAGGGGAGCTTTGGGGTCTTCGGCCTTTTGTTCCAGCTTTTGCCTCATCTTGGCTTTGTCAGGGAAGATGTTATAGGCCTTGATGAGGAGCCCCAGGGCGGCCGCGTCGTTGGGATTGAGGGTTAAGGCCTCCTCCAGGGCAGCTGCCGCGGCTTCCGGCTGATTTTGGGACAGGTAAATTTCTCCCAGGATCTGGTGCAATTCTGCATTTTTGGGGGCCTTGGCCAGGGCGGCGCGGGCCGCCTCCAGGGCTTTGGCCGGCTGCTTTTGCTCCAGGTGCAGAGCCGACAGCAAACGTAGGGCCGGATGAAAATTCGGGTTTTCCTTGAGGGCTGTTTCCAGGTAGCGGGCAGTTTCTTGCGGCTGCTTATTCTTCCGGCTCAAACCGGCCATTTTCACATATCCCTGAGGATTTTTGGGGTCCAGGTCAATCATCTTCTGGTACGCGGCCCGGGCTTCCTTGTCGTCTCCCTTCAGGATATAGACGTCTCCCAGGGAGCCCCAGTTGGCAATGTCCTTGTCATTGCCCCGGAGGTAATCCTTGATAACCTTGATGAGGGCGTCAAACTCCTTGTCCTGGATATAAAGGCCGTACAGAAAAGCCCTGGCGTCCGGATAATCAGGTTTGATGTCCAGGGCTTTCTTGGCAGCCTCCTTAGAGAGCTGTTTTTCCTGGCTGACTTGGTGGGCCCTGGCCAAAAGCAGCCAGCTTTCATGGTTCTGGGGCTGGTCCTGAGTGAGGATTCTGAAGTTACCCACCGCCTTGAGGCCGTCTTTTTTGGTTAAGGCCACGAGGCCCTGGAGTTTCAGAGCGGTCATGTCCTTGGGATTTTCTTTAAGGATTTCCCCGACAAGCTTTTCTGTTTCTTCCTGGCGCCCCTGGGCCAGTCGGATGACGGCCAGTTGCCCCTTGGCTTGAATACCCACAGGACCGGTGGGGTTCTTCTCAACTATTTCCGTGAGGACCTGTTCTCCCCGGCCGAATTTACGCTGGGCCAGGTAGAAATTAGCCAGGGCAAATTTGGCCTGGTTGTCCTCTGGATGTTTGGCAACAAACTCTTTCAGGACTTTTTCCCCTTCGTCAGCCTGGCCCTTTTCGGTGAGAAAACGGGCCAGCGCCGCGACGTGGGCTTCCTTATCCGGTTCCAGGGCGACTTTGCGGCGCAAGGCCTCCTCTACTTTGTCCACTTGCCTCTTGAGGACATAGAGGCGGACCAATTCATCCTGGATCTTGATATCCTTGGGGGAAATTTCCTCCGCTTTCTTCAGGACAGATTCAGCCACATCAAACTGTTTTTGGGTCTCGGCGAGACGAGCCTTGGCCAGGTATAGGGGCAGGGACTGGGGATTGGCCTTGATACCCTCATCCAGCAGGGCCGCGGCTGCCTCCGGCTTTTTCTGTTGCATATCAATGGCTGACTGCATCAGATAGGCTTCAATCTTCTTTGGGTCCAACTCCCTGATTTTGGTAAGAATTTCCACGGCTTTTTGGGGTTGCTCCCGGGACAGTGCCAGGCCGGCGGACAGCATTAAGGCGTCGATGTTTTTCGGGTCCTTGGCCAAGACCAGAGTTGCCTTTGCTTCGGCCTCATCCTGATTTTTTCCCAGGAGATAGAG
>JBAQHL010000044.1:0-9648 GCA_049288295.1 Desulfobaccales bacterium | reverse complement strand
CCCCTGAGTATTTTCTTCTCAATGATCAATGATCACTGATCACTGATCACTGCTCACTGATTACTGATAACTGACCCATCCCCTTACAAAATAAGCATGCAATCGCCGTAGCTGTAAAAGCGGTAGCGGTGTTTGATGGCCTCCTGGTAGGCGTCCAAAATGAGGTCTTTCCCGGCAAAGGCCGCCACCAGGAGCAGCAGGGTTGATTTGGGCAGGTGGAAATTGGTGAGGAGGTGGTCCACGGCCTGAAACTGATAGCCGGGGTAGATGTAAAGGCCGCACCAGCCTTCCTGAGGGGCAAAACCCTCGGGGCCGGCGCAGTGCTCCAAAACCCGGACGCTGGTAGTTCCCACGGCCACCAGGTGTTTGCCGGCCGCTTTGGCCTGGCTGAGGCGCTGGGCACTTCCGGCCGGCATAATAAAAAATTCCGGCAGCATCTGGTGGGCGGTGTAGTCTATGGTGCGCACCGGCAGAAAGGTCCCGGGCCCCACGTGCAGGGTGAGGCTGGCCGTGTCGATGCCTCGTGTTTTCAGGCTGGCCAGGATCTCCGGGGTGAAGTGCAGCCCGGCAGTGGGCGCGGCGATGGCCCCGGGGTGGGCGGCGTACACGGTTTGGTAGCGCTCCTGATCGGCGGTCTCCGGGGTCCGTCGAATGTAAGGGGGCAGGGGCACTTCCCCCTGGGCCAGAATCGCCTGGGTGAGGTCCCCCTCAGCCGCCTGGAACAACACCTCGGCCACTCCCGCCCCCGTTATCCTCATGATTTCCCCCTCCAGGTTGCCGTCGAATCGGAGCACCTGCCCCGCTTTGAGGCGGTGGCCCCGGTAATTAACCCTCGCCCGACCCTTATGTGGGCTCAGGGGTTGATGGAGCGGCTCGGGCAAATGGTGAAGCAGGATTTCCACCCGGCCGCCGGTGGCCTTGCGGCCATGCAGGCGGGCCGGGAAGACCCGGGTGTCGTTTAGCACCAGAAAATCGCCGGGATGAAGGATTTCCGGCAATTCCGCGAATGTCTGGTGACGCAAGGTTCGCTTAGCCCGGTCCACCACCATCAGGCGGGAATGCTCACGACGGGGCGCCGGATGCTGGGCGATGAGCTCGGGGGGCAGATGGTAATCGAAAGCGGCCAGGGTTAAGGACATGGTTTTTATCGGACAGCCACGTGCAAGGTTTCCGGAGAAAGGCAGACTTCCAGGGGTGTATAGCCCACCGGTTCCCCTTCCACCTGCACCAGGGCCGGGGGGTCGGCAGAAAGTTGCAATTTTTGGGCAAAACGGGAATGAATCCGGGGATGGGAGATATGAGCCCCGGTGAAAGTTTTTCCCAACACGGACAAAAGGGTCAGGGGATCCAGGGCCTCATCCCAAACCACCTGAAGACGCTCAGATTGAGGTGAAGCCAGGGGGGTAATCTTGATGCCTCCCCCGAAATATTTCCCCAGCCCCACCACCAGCAAGGCGGCTTGAGCGGCAAAAGGTTCGCCGTCAATTAGGCCCGTCAGCTTGAAGTGCCTGAGCTGTAAAAGTTCCTGGAGTCCGCTGAGAAGATACGGGGTTTTTCCGGCCAAGGGGAGGTTTTGCCGCCGCCGGCGCTCCACCACCCGGGCGTCAAAACCCAGGCCCAGGACATTCAGACAGACCCGTTCCAGGGGGTTCCCCTGGAAATCCCGAACCCGGAGGATTGCCAGGCGCACGGGAACCGTGCTTTTTCCCAGGGCCTGGGTCAGGCAGTCACTTAAGCTCCCACCTGGAAAAAAATTGCGCACATAATCACAGCCCGTTCCCAGGGGAACCAGGCCCAGGCTGGGGAGCCGTCCCGCGCTTTCCCACCACAAGCCGTTGGCCACTTCAGAGATGGTGCCATCCCCGCCCACGGCCAGCACCCGCTCATAACCCTGCTGCCTGGCCCTGGCGGCCAAAAATTCCCCATGTCCGGGGCCTTCGGTCCACCAGGTGGCCACCTCGGTCTGGCGAGCCCGCGAGGCTTTGAGAAGTTGGGGCCAGCATTTGGCGGCTTTCCGGCATCCGGCCGCAGGATTGACAATGGCCACCGCGTTCAAAGTCTTGCCTCCCGGGCTGCTTAGCAGAGTAATGGACACCCCGGGGGAAGGGGCGCCGCGCCTGGTGAATTTTGGTCAATATTTTCCTTAACTTCATTATAATAAAAGCGCTGAGCAACATAAGGAAAAAAACCTGACTCACGTGGTCGCCCATTTTGTCATCCTGAGCGAAGCGAAGGATCTCGTATTTTCGCACAATTAATAGATTCTTCGGTCGCTGCGCTCCCTCAGAATGACAATTTTGAGGACTTTCTCAGAGGTTTCAAGGTGCCGTTACCCTAATTAGGGGTATTTTCAGAAAAAGGTATTTATGGGTATGGTTAATCTGGAAGAATTTCGGGCCGGCTTATTCTCGGTGCCCTTTGCCTGCGCCGACGAGCTGCCGGAATACTGTTTTCGCTGCTGGTATTTGATCCATGAAGAATCGCCGGTGTGCTTTTGCGAGGCTCCCTTTTACTATTATTGCTGCTATTCCCTGCCGGACAGACTCACCCAAACCATCCCGCCCTGCCTTTCAGAGGGAGAGGGGCAAAAGCAGGACAATACCTGAGGCGGGTAAGCGTCCTCGGCTCCCCGAAGAATTATTCAACCCAGGATAGATTTTTTGGGGCTTAACCCTCTGATACTCAAAGCTTTTAAAAAGGTAGGCGCAGGCTTCAGCCTGCGTTTTTTATGGAGGAGTTATGGCGCAAGCCAAGTGTTCATGGCCAGATTTGGGCACCCCCGCAGATAAAAATCTGTTGTAGGGGCGGACCCGCGTGTCCGCCCTGCGGGCGCACATATGGGTTACCCCCTGCGAAGGACTTTCACGGTAAAGCCTGTGGCTGTAAAATATCCTTGGCCGCAAAGCAGGTCATAACCTGCTAATACTTTGCGTTTGAAATCAGAATCGCATTAATACAGACACACCTGGTCACCCAAAAAGGCAGGCCTTAGAATATTACCGCCAACATCTGGTGATGATAGGCGTAGCTGGTGGACAGGCACCAGAAGGCCAGGACCAGGACCAGGCACAGGCAGATGGTTAGAAGCCGGTCAATGAGTCTGGGT
This sequence comes from Desulfobaccales bacterium, assembly GCA_049288295.1. GTDB lineage: Bacteria > Desulfobacterota > Desulfobaccia > Desulfobaccales > 0-14-0-80-60-11 > JBGSLA01. The sequence goes on along the minus strand of JBAQHL010000044.1, from coordinate 6,542 downwards.
TTCATACTGGACTCCTTTCATCCTGATTCTATATCAAGAGCTGTGCCAAGAGATATCTGCTTGAAATTACAGTATATATATTTATTCAAGGTGGAAAACCTTCGAGAAAGTAAATACTTTGTTCGAAAAAATGAACCCAAGTCTAGGCTTTCAACAAAAGTTTGGTAATAATCCGGTTGGCCGAATGAAGAAATTTGAAAAATTTCCTTGCCAAAGGATATTGTGTTATCCTTGCTCTCCCTTTTATATGAACTATTGCTTATATTATTTGCCAGCCCGTTCCCGCCAGATCGAAATAAATTTAGGCATCCCCGGCCAATCTTTGGTATGATGAAAATTGTTTAAACCAGTTCAGGTGCAAGTATGACCAGGGAGTCTCTTGTCTGCCCCGGATGCAGTTGTCTCTGCGACGACCTGGATGTGACCCTGGAGGATGGCCGGATCGTCGAGGTGGCCAACATCTGCCTCTGGGGGGCGGGCAAGTTCCTATCTACCAAGAAATTCCGCACCAAGAGTCCCCGGGGCCGGTTGACGGCCTTCCAGGTGCGGCGCCGGGGGCGTTGGCGAGAGGTGCGTTATGACGAGGCCCTGGAGGAAGCGGCCGGCATCCTGGCCAAGGCCCGGCGCCCCCTCCTGTTTGGTCTCACCAACTCCGGGGTGGGCGCCCAAAAAGCTGCCCTGAAGCTGGCCCGCGGCCTCAAGGCCCGCCTTGAGCCGGGCGACTTGAGCTTCATGGCCCCCTTCTATACAGCCGCCAAGGTTCATGGTCTCTTTTGGGCGCCCCTGGAGGTTATCCGGGACGAAGCGGATACCGTGGTTTTCTGGGGGGCCAACCCCATCCACTCTGCACCCCGCCATGTGGTGCGCTATGCCGTGTTTGCCCATGGCCGGTTCACGGAACTGGGCATTGCCGACCGCCGGGTGGCCGCGGTGGATATTTATCCCACGGAAATGAGCCACTTCTGCCGCCCTTTTATCCAGATACAGCCCGGCCAGGAACTGGCTTTGGCGGCGGAGCTCATAGCCCGGCTGGGAAACGGTTCTCAGGCCGAAACAACGCTGCCCGGAGCTGCGGAACTGGCGACCCTTCTGGCCCAATCCACCTATGGCGCCCTGTTTCTGGGACGGGGAGTGAGCTATGGGCCGGGCCGGGAGCTGGTGGAGCGTCTGGCGGACCTGGTGGCCCGCTTGAACCGGGACCGCCCTTTCGTGCTTCTGCCCCTCCCTGGCGATTTCAACAGCGCCGGTCTTTATCACCTCCTGCTGAGGGAACTGGGAAGTCCGGGAGCCCCGGATTTTCACGAGAACGGGGAGGTGGTCAGTCACTTTACCCCGGTGAATTTCCAGGAGGTTGACGCCATACTCGTGGCCGGGGCCGATCTGTTATGGTTTTTGCGGGATGAACAGGTTGAGGATTTACGGCGCCGCCAGGTGCCCCTCGTGGTGCTGAGCCCCTTTGCCAATAAGACCACGGCTCAGGCCGTGGCGCTCTTCCCGGTAGCCCTGGAGGGGGTGGAGGTGGATGAGGAGGCCTACCGCCTGGACGGCTTGCCGGTGCCTTTGAGGGCTGTAACCTCATCCCCCTGGCCCGCGGCCCACCGAATTCTGGAAGACCTAGCCCTGTTTTGTTAACAACTCTGCTAAATGGAGCGATCATGACCCAATCCGCAGCAAAAAATCCCCAGGTGATCCTGGAAACCAGCCTGGGGTTCATCAAGCTGGAATTGTTTCCCGACAAAGCTCCGGTGACGGTGGCCAACTTCCTCACCTACGTGCGGGAGGGCTTCTATGACGGGCTCATCTTCCACCGCATCATCAGTAACGCCATTGTGCAGGGAGGGGGCTTGGCGCCGGACCTGACCTGTCGTGAGCCCACTCACCCCTCCATCATCAATGAAGCCCAAAACGGTCTCGTAAACGAGCGGGGCGCCATTGCCATGGCCCGGGCCTTACCCATTGACAGCGCCGCGACCCAGTTTTTCATTAACGTGGTGGATAACCCGGCGCTGGATCATCGGAGCCAGGAGCCCATGGAATTCGGCTATGCGGTTTTTGGCCGTGTCATCGGCGGCATGGAGGTGGTGGACAAAATGACCTGGATACCCACCGGACCGATGGGCGAGCATCGGAACGTGCCCCAGGAGCCCATCGTCATCCTCAAGGCCAGCGTCGTAGAGGAATAGGCCCAAGGGCCTGGCATGCGTTGCAAAATCGCCGGCGGTCGCGTGTTTGACCCAGCCCAGGGCTGGCAGGGAGAGGTTCGGGATCTTTATATAGACGGGGACCGCATCGTCGCCCCCCTCCCCAAGGTGGAGACCGTCATTGACGCCCGGAACCAGGCGGTGGTGCCCGGGGGCATTGACCTCAGGGGGCAGGTGGCCACCTATGGCCTGAATTTCCTGCGCCTCTGGGGGGTAGTCCCTTCCCCGGCAAAGCTGGGCGAAACCTACGCTGCCCTGGGCTACACCCACGTCCATGAACCCTTGCTGACCCTGGCCACGGCCGGATATGTGCATCGGGAGCTGGCCGCGCTGCCGGTAGTGGATGTTTCCGCTTCCCTGGTCATCAACCTGCGGGACCTGGACCTCTGGCTCAGGGACGGGGAACGACAGGCGGAGGTGGCGGAAACCTTGCAGTTTTTTCTGGAAAAGACCCGGGCCCTGAACTTCAGGGTGGTGGAGCCCTGGGTGCGGCACCGCCAGGAGGTGTACGCCCACCGCAACTTAAATCTGGAGGCGGCCCTGGAAGTGCTGGCCCGGCTGGCCGGTGAGTTAAAAACCACCCTCATGGTGGAGGCCTCGGAAGAGTTGCTCCAGGCCGCCTTGCCGGAGCCCCGGGCTTTTCACCTTTCTTCGCTGGGAGGGGCCCTTAGAAGCGATGATTTGGCAGAAAACCTGCTGGCCCACCTGGAGCAGGGAACCAGCGTTGACCTGGGACTGATCTGGCCTTTGGGGATTTCCGGGAAAAACGGGGTTCCCGTCCAGGCGGATGTGGGGCTGGGGAGGCCTTTAAGGCTATCCCCCCCAGTGGAAAAGAATCAAGCCCGACGCGCTCTTTCTCTGGCCCTGGCCATCAAGGGAGATAACACAGCCTTTTCCGGGGCTGGAGCCGCGCTGGCACCGGTGGAGCATTATGCCGATTTTTTCTCCTGGCTGGGGGATGGGGAGGCCCGGAAAAAGGTTTGGGGAGATGAGCTAAGTCAGGGCCAATATTCCTTTCCCGAATGGCTTTGGGCCACCCGGACACTGCCGGCCCGGCTCCTGGGGTTGAAAACCAAGGGCCACCTGGGTGTGGGGGCCCGGGCTGATATTGCTCTGTTTGATTGGCCGCCCCAGGCCCCAGACCGCTGGCCTGACCAGGTGCGGCGCTGCCGGACGCTTATCAAGGCAGGTGTGGTGGCAGTGGAAAACTTTCGCCTGGTTAAGACGGAGATTCCCAAAGTGGCCTGGTACCGGGCCACCGGCGCCGGGGCCACGGCCTTGGGGTGTGAGCTTTCCCGGTTCCGGAGTTTTCGGCCGGAGAACCTCTGGCTGGCGGCCGAGATGGGGGCCGATGCCTGGATGGAGGCTTAGGGATGGCCGGCCTGGAGGAACTCCAGGAATTTCTCCCCGGCACTGATTGCGGGGAGTGCGGCGGCACCTGCGCCGACTTTGCGGCCCGTCTCCTTAACCGGGAGGCGGCGCCGGAAGATTGCCCGGTTTTGCACACCCCGGAATACGCCGGTTACATCGAAGCCCTGGGCGAACTGTTGGGGGTGGCGGCGGATGCGGCCGCGCCCATGCAGATCGACCTAACGAAATGCAACGGCTGCGGCATTTGTGTGGCCATGTGCGAATACCATCTGGGGAACTGCGCGGAGGCCCGCCTGGGCCGGGGCCCCCGCCCCAAGGACCGGGTGATCTTCCACGTGGTGAACGGTGTGGTGGTGGTGGTGCGCCAGGAACTGTGCGTCAGGATGGTCCAGGCCGCGGAACGGTGCAGCAAGTGCGCCGAACATTGCCCGACGGGGGCAATAAATTTTGAATAGAGAAAAGGTCAGTGGGGCGGGCGTTCCTGGGCAGGAAGACCCCATTCTCCCGGAGAAAAGGGCGCTTAGCGCGGTAGGACGGGCTTCCAGCCCGTCTGCACACGGGCAGGATGCCCGTGCTACCGGCTCAGGTGAGTGGATCGCAAGTTGGAGGGGAAGGACCCACAGACGAGACGCCTGTGTTCCAGGTCCTGACACCTGACACTGTAAGGTGCCTACTGCGAAACTAAAAACTCGAAACTTTTCAACAAACTATAGGTAAGTAAGCAAAGCAAACGAATGCCCATGGACGACACCCTCAGGATTCAGGATCTTGATTCCCTTTTCAAAGAGGAACTGGCCCGGGAGCCCGGCTGCCAGCACCTGCTGCGCTGTTTTGCCTGCGGGGTGTGCACCGCCACCTGTCCGGTGGCCGAAATCGAACCGGAGTTCAGCCCCAGCCGCATTATCCGCCAGATTCTCTATGGCATGAAGGAGCAGTTGCTGGCCTCCCCAAGCCTGTGGTATTGCGCCCGCTGCGCCCAGTGCTCCTTTGCCTGCCCCCAGGACGTGCGTTTTCTGGACATTATCCAGGGCCTCCGGAACCTGGCGGTGCAGCAGGGGGCGGTGAGCCTGGTGAAGGCGGCTCGTTTGGCCCAGGGGGAAAGGGTGATCCAGGACCTGCGCCGGCGCCTGGTGGCCGCCCTGTTGGCTGCGCCGGATGATGGTCTTAATATTAAAGAAGAGTTGTCTCGCGTCCTGGCTGGCGTGGATATCCCCGCCGGGGAGGAGGATTAGCCCCCCATGGCGCTGGTCCGGCCCCTGTCGCGAGTGGTCAGTTCCCGGGTGGTGGTGGCGGGCGGGGGCATTGCCGGGCTGACTGCGGCCCTGGACCTGGCCGCAGTTGGACATCCGGTCACGTTGGTGGAGGCAGGGCCATCCCTCGGTGGCCTGATGGCCCAGTTGGACAAGACTTTCCCCACCAACGACTGCGCCATGTGCATTTTGGCGCCCCGGCTCCTGGAGGCGGCCCGGCACCCCCTCATTGACATTCACACCCTCACCCGGGTGGCGGGAATGGAGGGGACCCCCGGGGACTTCCGGGTGCTCCTGGCCCGCCGGCCCCGGTATGTGGATCCCGCCAAGTGCACGGGCTGCGGGGAATGTGTCCGGGTCTGCCCCAAACGGATTCCTGATCCCTTCAACCTGGGGCTGAGTATGACCAAGGCCATTCACGTGCCCTTCCCCCAGGCGGTGCCCCAGACGGCCTACATTGATCCGGAGGCCTGCCGCCATTTACGGGGGCGCAAGGAAAAAGTCTGCACCCAGGTCTGCCTGGCCGAGGCCATCGATTTTAGTGAGCAGCCGGAAACCTTCGTGGTGGAAGCCGGGGCCGTCATCCTGGCCCCTGGAGCCCGGCCGGCGCCGGTGGATGAGTTCCCCGGGGCTCGCCACCCCGATGTGGTCACCAGTCTGGAATTCGAGCGCCTCCTGAGCGCCACCGGCCCCCATGGGGGAAAGCTCCTCCGGCCTTCTGATCAGCAGGAACCCCGGAACCTGGCCTTTATTCAGTGCGTGGGCTCCAGGGACCCGGAGTCGGGGGCGGCTTACTGCTCCAGTTTTTGCTGCCTGGCCAGTCTCAAGGAAGCTCTCGTGGCCCAGGAACTCACCGAAAACCGGGTGGCTGCCACCATATTTTTCATGGACCTGCGGGCCCAGGGCAAAGAGCAGGAGCGCTACCTGGAAACGGCCCTGGCAAAGGGGGTCGAGCTGGTGAGGTGCCGGGTCACCGCGGTTTACCCCCAGGGGGAGGGGGGGGTCCTGGTGCGCTATACCGACCCAAAGGGACAGCCCCAGGAGCGCATCTATGACCTGGCGGTCCTGGCCGTGGGCCTGAGACCCGCGGCCCACCTGGAGGATGGGGCCGGCCGCTTGGGTCTGACTGTCAACGAACACGGCTTTATAAAGGAGGGACAGCCTTTTTTCCCGGTGACGGGCCAGGAAGGCGTATTTGTGGCTGGCACCAGCCAGGAGCCCATGGATATAACCATGACCGTGGCCAGCTCCAGTGCTGCGGCCCAAACCGCGGCCCAACTTCTGGCTGCGGGCCCCCGGCCCGGCCTGTACGAGGCGGCTCGGGAAAAGACCCTTCCCCCTGACAACCGCCCTCCCAAAATCGGGGTTTTTCTCTGTCATTGCGGGACCAATATCGCCCGGACCATAGACATTAAGGCGTTGGCAGAGATCGTCCGGGGGAATCCCCTGGTTGCTTATGTGGAAGATTTTCTGTTCAGCTGCTCCGCAGACGCTACCCGAAAGATGGCTCAAATCATCAAGGAGCAGGGGCTCAACCGGGTGGTGGTGGCCGCGTGCAGCCCCCGCACCCACGAGGCGGTCTTTCGGGAGGTGTTGGTTTCAGCCGGCCTGAACCCGGGCTATCTGGCCTTTGCCAATATCCGGGAGCAATGCGCCTGGGTGCACCAGCACGACCCGGAGGCGGCCCTGGCCAAAGCCGCCGACCTGGTGGCCATGGCGG
>JBAQHL010000043.1:0-11964 GCA_049288295.1 Desulfobaccales bacterium | reverse complement strand
TTCTGCCGCCTCCTGTGTCCTTTGGGCGCGTTTTACAGTCTTTTTAACAAGATTTCCCTGACAAAAATTGATTTTGTCGAGGGGAACTGTGTCCACTGCCTGGCTTGTGTGCCGGTCTGCCCCATGGGGATCCGGCCTTACGAGGAAAGGGACTGCCGGGAATGCATCTTGTGCCTGAAGTGTGTAAACGCCTGCCGCTTCAGCGCCCTGGATTTCGGCCTGCGGCGGCCGGCGCCGACGCCGCGCAAACACGTGGTGGTCAGCGCCCCACCTCAACGGCAGCCCCATCCTGCCCAGCCTGCTTAAATGAGGGGAAAAAACTCTTGACACAAATTTATTGTCTATTTATTATAAGTTATACGTTTTCAATGACTTTCGCCGGTGGTAAAAGCTAGCCTATGGCCCTTACCAAAGAAAAGCTCATCAGTCGCCTACAAGTACAGGCTGGTTTAAGCAAGCAGGAGTCCCGTTCCGTAGTTGAGCGGGTGCTGGGGATCATTAAAGACACCCTGTCCAGTGGCGAGGACTTGCTTATCAGCGGTTTCGGAAAATTTTCAGTAAGGCAGAAAAACGCTCGCAGGGGAAGAAACCCCCAGACCAAGGCAAATCTTATCCTGCGTGCTCGCAAGGTCGTAGTGTTCAAAACTTCCGGAGTTCTGCGCCACCGTATTAACGGCTCCCGCGCCTTCTGAACCGCACACCGGCCCACCCGGCTCCTTGTTTAACACCACGCGCCTTTCACCCCACCCTTGCCCGCGTCCGATGGCAATGCACCCGTTTCCTGGCGCACTGGGGCCCTGCGAGGAAAGGAAAAAATGCCCAAGGATCCGCTCGAACTGGGGTCCGGCCGCTGTACCCGCCGCACCTTTATCCAGGGGAGCCTGTGCAGCCTGGCTCTTATGGCCCTCCCCTACCCCGCCGGCGCCTCTTTGGACCCTCACCCGCAACCAGGCTTTCTGAATCCCCAACCCGCCCTGTTCTGGAAATCTTTGCCCAACAAGCAGGTAAAATGCCTGTTGTGCCCCCGGGGTTGTGAGGTCGTGGTCGGCGACCGGGGCGGTTGCGGGGTCCGGGAAAACCGGGACGGGAAATATTTCACCCTGGCCTACGGCAACCCCTGCGCCGTGCACGTGGACCCCGTGGAGAAAAAGCCCTTTTTTCACGTTCTGCCCGGCACCGCCTCTTTTTCCATTGCCACGGCCGGCTGTAATTTCCAATGCAAATTCTGCCAGAATTGGGAAATCTCCCAGGCCATTCCTGAAGACACCACGAACTTCGATATGCCCCCGGATAGGGTGGTGGCCGAAGCCCGAAGGAGCCGCTCCGCGTCCATCGCCCACACCTACGTGGAGCCCATCATCTTTTATGAATACATGCTGGCCGTGGGGCAGGCGGCCAAAAAGGCCGGCATCCTCAACGTTTGCCACAGCAACGGCTATATCAACCCCGAGCCGCTGACAAAGCTGACAGACGTCCTGGACGCGGCCTGCGTTGATTTGAAGGCCTTTAACAACAAGTTTTATCAGGACCTGACCAACGGCACCCTGGAACCGGTCCTCGCCACCCTGAAGGCCCTGCGGCGCCGGGGCGTGCACCTGGAACTGGTCAACCTGGTCATTCCCCAGCATAATGACCGGCCGGAGGACATTGCGGCCATGTGCAGCTGGATAAAGGAAAACCTGGGCCCCCTCACGCCCTTGCACTTCTCCCGCTTTTATCCCCTGCACAAGATGCTGGATACCAACCCCACTCCGGTGAGCACCCTGGAGAAGGCTTGGGAAACGGCACGCCAGGCGGGGCTGAAATACGTCTATATCGGCAACTTGCCGGGCCACGACGCCGAGAGCACTTTTTGCCACGCCTGCGGGAAAAAAATTATTTCCCGGCGGGGCTACCAGACCGGTGAAGTCATGATGAAGGATGGCAACTGCGGGCACTGCGGGACTAAAATACCGGGTATCTGGAAGCGGAAAGCAGCAGCATAGGTTTCTGTTTTCGGTTTTCGGTTTCAGGAATTATATTCTTCCAATTTTAGCTGAATATGGGGTTGATTCAAAGCTTCATGAATAACTTTAAAAATATTCTCTGTTTTTCTGTAGCCGCAGGCTTTAGCCTGCGCTCTATTTCCTTAATTATTTTCGCAAGCTAAAGCTTGCGGCTACCTTTAACAAACTCAAGATGCTGGAAATGATATTTTCAACATAAATCTGAAACACAACAATAGAGGAATCGTTTGTTATGTTCTTTTCCACCGAAAACCGAAAACCGAAAACCGAAAACTAACTAACAATGGGATGGCGTTGCGGCATAGTCGGGCTCCCCAATGCGGGCAAGACCACCATATTTAATGCGCTGACTGCGGCGCATGCCGAGGTGGCGGCCTACCCTTTTTGCACCATTACCCCCAACCATGGGGTGGTGCCGGTCCCTGACAACCGCCTGGCCCAGTTGGGACAAGCGCTCAAGCCCCAGCGCCTGACCCCCACCACCATTAATTTTGTGGACGTGGCCGGCCTCATTGCCGGGGCCTCCAAGGGGGAGGGCCTGGGCAACCAGTTCCTCGGACAGATCCGGGAAACCGACCTCATCGTCCACGTGGTGCGCTGCTTTGCGGACGGCCGCTGCCCCCACCCCCTGAACGGCCTGGACCCGGTGCGGGACGTGGAGGTGGTGGAAACCGAACTTATGCTGGCCGACCTGGAAATCCTGGAGCGTTACCGGGTTAAGCTGGAAAAACGCCTGAAAGGCGGGGAAAAACAGGCGAACGCGGCCCTGAGCCTGGTGGACCGGGTGGAAGAGGGGCTCAATCAGGGACGCTGGGTGCGGGATCTGGGTCTGAAATCAGAGGAGTTGGCCCACCTGGCCGACACACCGCTTTTGACCCAGAAACCCTATATGTTCGTGGCTAACGTCAGCGAGGCGGAATTGCCGGGAGGTTCCCACCTAAGATCACTGGAGGAACTGGGGCAAAAACGCCGCGCCCCGGTCATCCCTATTTTGGGCGACCTGGAAGCTGAGTTGGCGGATCTTTCCCCTGAGGAACAAAAAGAGTTTCTCCAGAGCCTGGGGTTGGCGGAACCGGGCATCAACCGCCTCATTCAGGAGAGCTACCGGCTGCTGGGCTTGGTGACCTTCTACACCATCGTGGGCCCCGAGGTGCGGGCCTGGACCGTGCCCGCCGGCACCCTGGCCCCCAGGGCCGCCGGCCAGGTGCATTCCGACATGGAAAAGGGGTTCATCCGGGCTGAAGTCATGCAATTCGCCGATCTGGCCCGTCTCGGTTCTGCCGCCAAAATCAAGGAAGCCGGCCTCCTGGTGGTGGAAGGCAGGGATCACGTGGTCCAGGACGGGGAAATTTTGCTTTTTCGGTTCCAAACATAAATGAAACTTGCCATTGTTGTGATTTTGTGATAAATAGTACAAGAGGTATTACAGAAGGGAGATAGTCATGTTTCAAATCGGCGCCATGGCTGTTTATCCTGCCCATGGGGTGGGGGTCATCGAATCAATTCAGGAACGAGAGGTGGCTGGGTTCCATCAAAGCTTCTATATCATGCGCCTCTTGGACACGGACATGATTATCATGATACCGACGCAGAATGCCCGCAACATTGGCTTGCGCACCGTCATCGATTGTCAGGCCGTGAATGAGATTTTTGGAATTCTCCGGGAACGTCCCACCCGCCTTAATCAGCAAACCTGGAACCGGCGTTACCGGGATTACATGGACAAGATCAAAACCGGCTCTTTGTTCCGGGTGGCGGAAGTCCTCAGGGACCTGACCCTGCTCAAACTGGAAAAAGAACTCTCCTTCGGCGAGCGGAAAATGCTGGATACCGCAAAAAATCTTTTGGTGAAAGAACTATGTCTGGTTAATAATAAAGAGGAGGTCGAAATCGAAGCTCAGCTCCAGGAACTTTTAGGCCTGGAGCAGGAAGCTGAAATTTCCTGACAGAGAAACGTCTGACCACGTGAATATTGGGCCTGGTTGCAGATCCGTGGGAAAGAACTGAACTACCGGGATGCGGCCTGATTTCTCCCCGTCCCGGATATTCCGGAAAGGGGGTAGCTCAGAGTTGCTTAAGAGGATAGCCACCGGGGCCTTTTTAGCAACTGTCTGCTCGGTCAGCGGATACCTCGTTGCCCAGAACATCCCTCAAGTAGAGCCCTACTGGTGGGCCGGTTGGGCCGGGGCGGGCGTGGGTCTGGCCCTGGCTTTCCTCACTCTTGGTCTTGAAAACCTCATCAGGCGCATCCCCCTGAAAACCATCCTGGGAAGCACCCTGGGACTGTTCATCGGTCTGGGCTTCGCCAAACTCGCCGCCTATCCCTTCGCCCAGTTCCTCACCCAGCCTTATCTGCAGATTCCCCTGTACATTATGTTTTCCGCCATTTTTGGCTATATCGGCCTGGTCCTGGGGGGCAGGAAGGTCTCGGAGATGCAGGCCCCGTCTTTTTTGGAGCCTCACAAGCCTCTCTCCAAGTTCCCCATTCTGCTCGACACCAGCGTCATCATTGACGGGCGCATTGCGGATATCGTGGAGACCGGCTTCATCGAGGGCAACTTTGTGGTGCCCAAATTTATTTTGGAAGAACTCCAGAACATTGCCGATTCAGCGGACGACGTCCGCCGTTCCCGGGGGCGCCGGGGTTTGGACATTTTGAAACGCCTGCAGCAGAACAATAACCTGCGCATCGAATCCGTGGAAGATGATGTGTCAAAAACCGGGGCCGACTCCAAGCTCGTGTCCCTGGCCAGAAAAATCGGGGCCAAGATTCTCACCAACGACTTCAACCTGCACAAGGTTGCGGAACTCCAGGGAGTGGACGTCCTGAACATCAACCAGTTGGCCAACGCCCTGAAGCTGGCGGTGCTTCCCGGTGAGACCCTGCATGTCCAGATTCTGCGGGAAGGCAAATCCTACGGTCAGGGAGTGGGCTATCTGGACGACGGCACCATGGTGGTCATCGAAAACGCCCGGCGCCACATCGGCCGGGAAGTGGAAGTCTCGGTCACCAGCGTGCTCCAGACCGCGGCCGGCCGTATGATCTTCAGCGAAATCAAAAATGGCGCGGTTATCCGTAAAGTCTGACGATTAAGTAAAAAGGTAAAAGTAAAAAGGCAAAAAGCGGAGCTAAGGGCCATAGGTTTTTGCCTTTTAACTTTTTACTTTTGCCTTATTGAATGGTTTCATTGAACAAAACCATACTATTATCCGTCGCTGAACCCAACCAGATGTAGGGCGGGCACTGCCCGCCAAATAGACGGGGACATCACGCGTTCGAGACCGCAGGGCGGGAAAGCGCAGCGCATCTTGCCTTGACCCTTCCCTCTCTTTAAACCTTGAACTTTGAACCCTGAACTTTGAACTTTCTTGTTGCCGAACCCGACCAGGGCACCCGCCTGGACCAGTTTCTGTCCAGCCGCACTGAATTTTCCCGGGCGCGCCTGACCCGCTGGCTCAAGGCCGGCCTGGTCCTGGTCAATGAGCGCCTTCGCGCGGCCAGCTACCGGGTGCGCCTGGGCGACCGGGTAAGTCTCATTGTTCCTCCCCCGGAGCCCAGCAGCCTTGCCCCCGAACCCCTGCCCCTCGACATTTTGTATGAAGACCAGGACCTGATCCTGGTGAACAAGCCCCCGGGGCTCGTGGTGCATCCCGCGCCGGGCCACCGGGGAGGCACTCTGCTCAACGCCCTGATGCACCACTGCCCGGCACTGGCGGCGGTGGGGGAACTGAGCCGCCCGGGACTGGTGCATCGCCTGGACAAGGACACCAGCGGTGTCTTGGCGGCGGCCAAAACCGCCCTGGCCCACGAGCGCCTGGTGCAACAGTTTCATGACCGGCAGGTGGAAAAAACCTATGTGGCCCTGGTGTGGGGGCGGTTTGACCGGCAAGAGGGGGCCATTGACCAGGAAGTGGGCCGCCACCCCACCGAACGCCAAAAAATGAGCACGCACCCCCGGCGGGGCAAACCCGCAGTGACCCACTGGCGGGTCTTGCAGGAATATCCCGGCCCCCTGACCCTCCTGGAACTGTCCCCCAAGACCGGGCGCACCCACCAGCTCCGGGTGCACCTGGCCGCTCTGGGCCACCCCATCGTGGGGGACGCCACCTACGGCGGCGGCGCGGCTCGCTTTAAGGGGAATCCCCGCCTCCAAACCCTGCGCCCCCTGGTGACCAGGCAGCTTTTACATGCCAGGTCTTTGCGCTTTACTCATCCCCGGAGCGGAGCAAGCATCTTGAGTGAGGCCCCCTGGCCGGAGGATTTTCAAGCAGTATTGGAGTTTTTGATTAATCTTTCTGGTACATGAACTTTTGTTTTCTCAAGAGAATTTGCCTGTTAACCAGATGCTTCCCATCATTGAACTTTGCCTGGCGGATTATTGCCGCATCGCCTTCAATTATTGCCTGGGTCTCGCCATGCCCATCGGCCATTCCCTCTGGTTTGACCGGGAAAGCATCGTGCAGTCCGGGAGAGCAGTTGGCCTTAATATGGACGAATACCTGACTGGGCTCCTGGCTGCCTTATTTTTTGAAAAGAAGGCAACATCAAAAATATTGACCTGCTTTGCCGCTATTCCCGATCGTTTCGCCCTGTCCCTGTGCTCCTCCCAATCGATGGCTTTTCTTTCGGCTCCCAAGACCATGGAGAACTTGCCGGGGTTTTTAGAACTGCGCCACGATTTTATTCCCCAGACAGCCGCCCCCTTTTTGCTTTATGAGGGCCGCTCGGTTTATCGTCTGCACCCGGTGTCCCAACCTGAGCGGACCGCCTTTTATGTCTGGGATTTTTGCGACCATCAGGGAAATTTTCTCAAAGAAGTTGACAAAGCTTTTTATTTTCGTGTCTTAAACGATAAAAACACCTATTATGACTATGCCGCGGTTCCCAAGAACCCCTGCACCTCAATAACATACCAGGGCGAAATTATTACTGTTCATCACAAGTTCTGCCAGGTCATGTAGGGCAAGCACTGCCCGCCGCATAGTATGGTGGGCAGGGCACACCCTACAACTCATGGGGTTGGGGGAGGGAGTTTGAGGGAGGGGGCAGGCGGCCACTGCCCCCCTGGCCCTCTCCCTCAAAACAATCCTTTCACCATCATCAACACCATGCTCAAAATCGCGCTCACCGGCGGGCCCGGCTCCGGCAAATCCACTGTGGCCCGCATGTTTCGGGACTTGGGGGCGGAGGTCATCGACGCCGATGAGGTGGCATATGCCGTCGTCGCCCCTGGGCAACCCGCCTGGGAGGAGCTGCGCCGGGAGTTCGGGCCGGAGTTTTTTCAGGAGGACGGCAGCCTCAATCGGGCCAAAATGTCGGACCTGGTTTTTCAGGATGCGGAGGCCCGCCGGCAACTCAACGCCATTGTCCACCCCCGGCTCACCCGAGAGATAGTCCGGCGCGTTCAGGACCTGGCGGCCCGGGGCGAAAATCTGGTGATTATCGAAGTGCCCCTCCTCTTTGAGGCCGGGCGGGAAAAAAACTTTGATGTCATTATCGTGGTGGACGCGGATGAAAAAACGCAAATTGAGAGACTGAGCGTCCGGGACGGGCGCACCCCTGAGGAAGCCCAGGGTATCCTTAAAGCCCAGTGGCCCCTGAGCGCGAAAAAAAGCCGGGCGGACTTCGTGGTGGACAACCGGGGTTTCTTGGCCGAAACCCAAGGCCAGGTAAAAAAAGTGTGGGACCGGTTGAAAAGGCTGTAAATGTGAAAAAATACATCTTGACAAGAATTCTGAAAAAAGATAGCGTCCCATCAACCTTCCTTAAAGTTTTTCGGGCTTTATCCGAAACTTAAGTAAGTCCGTGACCTCTTTGACTCCCTGGTTGGAAACAGCATTACTTGAATGAATCACCTGAACTTTTTAGCGTGTCAGGGCAGCCCTGCTACCTGAAATCCGCCGTTAATGTCAATTTCCCCACATCAAAAAAGCAGTCTGAGCTATAAGCAAAGACGAGGCCTTACTTTGTGAGCACGTAATAGTGCCATGCTGAGTACGAGGAACCGATGAATCTTTCAGATTTAAAGCACAAAAAAATCAACGAACTGGCCGCGCTGGCCAGGGATCTCAACGTCGAAGGGGCCAGCGGCTTAAGAAAGCAAGAGCTTATTTTCGCCATCCTCCAGGCCCAGGTGGAAAAAAACGGGGTCATTTTCGGAGGGGGTGTCCTGGAAATCTTGCCGGACGGCTTCGGGTTTCTCCGGGCCCCGGACTATAATTACCTCCCCGGCCCGGATGACATTTACGTTTCCCCTTCCCAGATCCGGCGTTTCAACCTGCGCACCGGCGACACCATTTCCGGCCAGATCCGCCCCCCCAAAGAAGGGGAGCGCTACTTCGCCCTCCTCAAGGTGGAGCTGGTCAATTTTGAAGACCCCAGCGTGGCCCGGGACAAGATCCTGTTTGACAACCTGACGCCCCTTTATCCCGATAACCGCCTGCGCCTCGAGACCGAATCCAAAAATTTCTCCGCCCGGGTGATGGACCTCATGACCCCCATCGGCATGGGGCAACGGGGGCTCATCGTGGCCGCGCCCCGCACCGGCAAAACCATGCTGTTGCAGAACATCGCCAACTCCATCGCCACCAACCACCCCGAAGTGGTGCTCATCGTGCTCTTGATCGACGAGCGGCCCGAGGAAGTGACGGACATGGAGCGCTCGGTGAAGGCCGAAGTCATCAGCTCCACCTTTGACGAACCCCCCCAACGCCACATCCAGGTGGCGGAAATGGTCCTGGAAAAGGCCAAGCGCCTGGTGGAGCACAAGCGGGACGTGGTGATCCTCCTGGACTCCATCACCCGCACCGCCCGGGCCTACAACACGGTGGTGCCCGCCAGCGGCAAGATACTCTCCGGCGGTCTGGACGCCAACGCCCTGCAGCGCCCCAAACGCTTTTTCGGCGCGGCCCGGAACATCGAGGAGGGGGGGAGCCTTACCATCATCGCCACCGCACTCATCGAGACCGGCAGCCGCATGGATGAGGTCATCTTCGAGGAGTTCAAGGGCACCGGCAACATGGAAATCCACCTGGACCGCAAGCTCACCGAGAAGCGCATCTTCCCCTCCATCGACATCAACCGCTCCGGCACCCGAAAAGAAGAGCTGCTCCTGCCCCCCGAGGACCTGAACCGCGTGTGGATCCTGCGCAAGCTCCTGTCCCCGTTGAACCCCGTGGACAGCATGGAGTTTTTGCTGGAAAAGCTCAAGGACACCAAGACCAACGCCGACTTTCTGGCGGCCATGAATCGCTAACCCTGTCTTGAAAAGTTTCGAGTTTTCGAGTTTTTTGTTTCAAGCCGTAGGGTGCGTCTTACGCACCATGATTTCTGGTTTTGGCGGACAGGGATGCCCGCCCCACCACCCTTGCATCATTTTACGCGGTTGGCGTTCATAGTCGGCGCCGGCTGGTTAACGTCACCTGAGCATGACGGGCAAGGAAACGCCCCCTATTTTTCTGTTACGAAAAGTTCAATCGCCTCTATTTCCCCACAACCCTGCCTGGAATCGGTAGGACGGGCTTCCAGCCCATCCGGGCACAGGTTGAAAACCTGTGCCACCAAGTCTTCCCCGGCCTTGAGAGGGCCAAAGGCTCATGAGCGACTGCTTGGAAGGGTGCAAGATTAAAGATGATGTGGGGTGAGGCCTCTGCGAAAAGCATGGTTGTCATCCTGAGCGCCGCGCAGGATCTCGTATTTTCAAGGGCTATGAGATTTTTCGGTCACTGCGCCCAGAATGACAGGGGTTGGGACTTTCGCAGGGCTCTCCAACTGCAGCCTAATCGTCAGGGTCTGGGGCGGGAACTCAGGGCAAGCGCACCAGGCACGGGGGTTTCAGGAGATGGACCTCGGCCAGGGCATCTCCCGCACCAGTCGACAATCCATAGGTTACCTCCAGCAACAGAGAGCGGGCCTCCATCAAGGAAGAGGGGTCCAGCCGGCGGGCCTGCTGGTTTTCCCGGGAGATGACCAGGTCTCGTTTGGCGGGGGAGACTTCCCGGGGCCCCCCGGAAGTTCGGCGCAAGCTGTTACTCGTGGCATCCTGACCTTTCACCAGGGTCAAATTTATATCCACTTTCATACAACCAACACCTCTGACCACCCTCTTAATACACCCTGCTGCAACTTTTTTATCGGCTTTTTGACGGATTTTCATTAAAATGGCCGAGTAGACCAGGGAGCCAGCCTGCTTAGCCCTCTTAAGCCGGGACAGCCTGTCATGGATTATTTTTTGGGATTAGTAGGGCTCGCCTATCTTTTGGGATCCATCCCCACCGGACTGGTGGTGGCCCGGTTGATGGGGGGGCCTGATCCCCGCCAGGCCGGGAGTGGCAATTTAGGGGCCGCCAACCTCTTCCGCCTGTTAGGGCGCAACGCCGGGGTTCTCACCTTTGTGGGGGACACCATCAAGGGCGCCTTGCCGGTGTTTGTAGCCCTTTACTGGCTGACCGCTCTAGGAGCCTGGTATGAGACCGCGGTGGCGGCAGTGGGACTGGCCGCAGTGCTGGGCCACATCTTCCCGATTTACCTGAAATTCCAGGGAGGAAAGGCCGTGGCCACCGCATTCGGGGTGGTGACGGTGCTCTGTCCCCTGGCCGCGCTCAATCTGGCGGCGGTGTATGCCCTAACCCTTTACCAGGTGCGCATCTTTTCCGCAAGCGCCCTTATCTGCGCCTGGCTTTTGCCCCTGGCCGTAGGGCTTTTTTGTGACTCCAAGGCTTATCTTTTCCTGGCCGGCATCCTTTCCGGCCTGGTCCTCTGGCGCCACCGGGACAACCTGGTCCGCCTGGCCCGGGGAGAGGAGCCGCGTATTTAATTACAGTTTTCAGTTTTCAGTTTTCGGTAAAAGAATTCCTGACCATGGTTAGGTGATTTGAACATTTACCGCAAAAATCCCCCGTAAGGGCTACGCATGCGTCGCCCCTACAACAGATTTTCATCTTCGGGGGTGGCCCAATTCGGGCCATGGAAATTTCGGTTGTTAAGGCACCTGATATAAAACCTTAAAGCCGGGAAAAAACGCCCGCCCCCAAGTAAATCCTGACAGGAAGGCGTTTCCCGGCAATCCACAGCAAACGGAGGCTGGCATGCTGGTCAAAGACTGGATGAGCAAGGACCCCATCACCATTACCGACGACACCTCCATGATGAAGGCCATCCACCTGATGAAGCAGAACCGCTTCCGACGTCTGCCGGTGCTGAGTGAAGGGCGGTTGGTGGGTATTGTCTCGGACCGGGATTTAAAGGAGGCTTCGCCCTCCAAGGCCACCACCCTTGATGTCCACGAGTTGTATTATCTTCTGGCCGAATTGCAGGTTAAGGACATCATGACCCGGGACCCGGTCACCGTCTCTCCGGAGGACACGGTGGAGCGCGCCGCCCAGGTTATGTTGGAAAATACCATTTCCGGGTTGCCGGTGGTGGATGAGGCGGGGAAGGTGGTGGGCATCCTCACCCAGTCCGATGTCTTCCGGGCCTTCATGCACATTACCGGCATCCTGCAGGGGGGCGTGCAATTCGCCCTGCGCCTGGAGGACCGTCCGGGCCTCATCAAAGAGGTGGTGGACCTACTCAGGGAGCGGGGCGCCCGCTTCGTAAGCCTGCTCACCTCCTACACCTCGTCCAAGGAAGGTTACCGGGACATCTACCTCAGGGTGAAAAACCTTAGCCCTGAGGGCCTTGAGGCCGCTAAAAAAGATCTGGCCGCCCGTCACGAGGTGCTCTACGTTATCCAGGAGGGGGACTGACCCGGTGCCATAGGGACATGGCCAAGACCCTGACCCCTGCCCCGCCTCCGGAAAGTTTGGTGTCCTTCGGGCCGGTCCACCTAATGCCCGGCAACAAAGGGGGGCGCTACCCGTACTGTCACTCCCTGATTGTGGCCGGGGAAGAGACCTGGGTGGTGGACCCGGCCTCAGATAAACGCCATCTCTCCCGCTTGGCCCGCTCCGGCCGGGT
>JBAQHL010000042.1:0-1771 GCA_049288295.1 Desulfobaccales bacterium | reverse complement strand
GGGATGGAGGAGGGGCCCCGCACCAGCAAGCCCCCAGCCTCCCGCCTGAAACCGCCTTTTTGCCATAACTTGATTTTTTCACGGCCCCATAACCGATTGCAAAACCGGTTTTAGGCTGCAAATATGTTCTCTCAACCAGTTAAAGATTGGGAACAGGGGTTTTAAGTCCCCCTTTCCTAAAGGGGGATTTAGGCAGGCCTGTCCGGTAGCATTTTGCCTTAGCAGGGGGCCAGGACATTAGCTTGCACCGCCTAAGTTAAACAATGTTAATTGGCCATAACCGGGTGGATCAAAGGTTCGGGGGCAGAGTAAAGCCCAGAGGTTGCAGCGTTCCATAATCAGGTTTTGCACCAAACGGGTTAGTTCCAGGACAGACCAGCCCGCCCAGCTTCTCAGCTTCAGCCACAGGAGGAGAAGATAGGCGATCATGGCGGTCCAGATTTGGATCAAGACGGCATTTTCCGAGGTCCCGTAAAACGACTTGATCTTCAGGTTTTGCTTGATCCACCGGAAAAAAGTCTCGATCTGCCAACGCTGCCGATAGAGGTCGGCCACCGCCAAGGCGGACAGGGCCGGCAAGTTGGTCAGAAAAACATATTCTTTGCCAGTCTCCGGGTCCCGATAATGCACCAGGCGCAGGGTCTCGGGATAGCGGCCACGGCTATAAGCGGTTCTGAGCCGGATGATCTGATCGGCCAGCACTGCGGTGTCGGTAGGAACAGGGTTCCTCTGCATCACCTGGTAGCGGATGTTTCTCTGTAGCCGGGTGACGAAGCCGACGCCCCCTTGATGCAGAGAGTAAAGCCAGGCAAAATCCACATAGCCCCGATCCAGCAGCAACAGGTCGCCGGGAGCGAAGTTGAGGGCGCGGACCACCTCCAGTTCATGCACCTGGCCTGAGGTAACCTGCAGCTCTTGGGGGGCACCGGAATCCGCGGCTAACAGGAAATGCAGCTTTACCGCGCTTTTGCCCGGCATAAAGTTGGCCCAGGGGAAGAGGCTGTCGCACACCGGCACGTAGGTGGCGTCCATAATTTTGACCCGGTGGGGTCCGGAGTGCCGGGGCAGTTCGGCCTCCAAGCGATGCAGCAGCTTGAAATAGGTCTGGGCAAAAATGCGGGCGGGGCGCTGCTCGTTGGCGTCGGCCAGGGTGGAGCGCTTCACCGCGGCGAGGCCCAGATGGTAGAGCTTCCGTTGATGGCGCCCCAGGCTGAAAACCAGATCGCGCAGGCTCTTTTTGCCGCTCAATTGGGCATAGAGCATGGCCACCAGTTGAGACCAGTAGGATAATTTCCGGGGCTTGGGACCCTGCCAAGCATGGGTCTCCACCTGGTGCTCGAAAATATGTCTCGGGAGAAGTTGTAGCATTTGACCCAGAACGGTGTTATTATGTCTCATAAGCCCCTAACTCCTTGCGATGGTTTGGTTTTTTCGTCGAAATCATTATATCACCGCGAGGTCGTTGTGGGGCTTTTTACTTGCTGTCATAAGTAGTTTCTACCGGACAGGCCTGGGGTCAGTGGGGATTTTTCATCCTCGCGGGTGAAGCATGTGCAGATCATGAATGTTTAGCCCGTGCCACGGGTTTGATTGCAACTCGGTATCAGATAACCATATCCACTGTCAGCGAATACGGGCATCCCCGGCCGGGGCTGCGCAATGCGCCAATTATCCCCGCTCCGTCCTCCCGGAAACTTGACAAAGTTCCCCTTTATCCTCATGTTACAGATAGAGGTGCCTGAACCGGTTGAACCGGGCGATATTCTTTTCC
>JBAQHL010000041.1:0-3398 GCA_049288295.1 Desulfobaccales bacterium | reverse complement strand
CCGAAGATGGGCTTGGGCATGAAGGTGGCATAGACGCCGTTCAGCATGGCGATGGCCTTCACCGTGGCCTTCAGGGTCATGGTCTTGTCGGCCATGATCATGCCTTCGTCATAGCGCATGTCGATTTCATGCTGGGAGGCAGCCACTTCGTGATGGCTGTACTCGACCCGCACGCCGAGCTTTTCCAGGGCGAAAATGGTCTGGCGCCGCCAGTCGTAGGCCAGGTCCAGGGGCGGGGCGTCGAAATAACCGCCCTCATCGAGGATTTCCGTGGCTTTGTTCGATTTAAAGTAGAAAAACTCCAGCTCGGGGCCAATATAATAAATGTAGCCTTTTTCCGCGGCCTTGGCCAACATACGCTTAAAGACGTAGCGGGGATCGCCGGGATAAGGGGAGCCGTCCGGGTGCAGGATGTCGCAGAACATGCGGGCCACCGGCTGCTCTTCCGGACGCCAGGGCAGCAGCTGAAACGTGGTGGGGTCGGGCTTGGCGATCATATCGCTTTCTTCGATGCGGGAGAAGCCCTCGATGGAGGAGCCGTCAAAGCCCATGCCCTCGGTCATGGCCTCTTCCAATTCCGTGGGGCGGATGGCGAAGCTCTTCAGGACCCCGAGGACGTCAGTGAACCAGATCTGGATGAAGCTGACATGGTGATCCTTGACTGCTTTGTAAACGTCTTCAATAGTTTGGCAGTGCACAATGGCCTCCTTGCAGAGAAATATTCTTGGTTGTCTCTGGGTAACAAGCAAAGAGTGTGCCCAGAGCTTTTTCCTAAATAAAATTAAGGGAAAAGGTCTTGGATAACTGACTGGTTCATACCAAACAGTACATACTTGTCAGAAAAACTGAGTCAAAAATACAAATATGTTAATTAAAATTTCTAAAAAGCCATTTTTGTGGTCTTTGATAAGGGGAAAATTAACGATCCCGTAAGCTTGGGCTTCGAGGCTGAGAGCAATATTGGGTGAAGGTGACAGAAAGAGCGGTTAACGGTCCCGGTATTGCCGGGGGTCCAGACCATAGGTCTTGATCTTGTAGCCCAGGATGCGAAGACTGGTGTCCAGATATTCGGCGGCCTGGCTCTGGTTGCCCCGGGTGGCGGTGAGAGCCTCCACGATGAGCTCCCGTTCCAGGTTTTCCACTTGAGCCGCCAGGCTTAAGCGATTGGGGTGGGTCCCGCCGCTTTCCCCGGCAGGAGGAAGGCTGCAGGCGGGGGGTTGCAGACTGGGGGGCAGGTGGGCGCTTAGGATGGTGTCGCCGTCGCACACCAACAAACCCCGTTCGATGATGTTCTCCAATTCCCGGACGTTGCCCGGCCAACGGTATTGCATGAGGAGATCCAAGGCCGCCTGGGAAAGGCGCCGGGTAGGCTTGGCCTGCTCCGCGGCGTGCCTGGAGAGGAAATGCTCGGCCAACAGCGGGATGTCGGCCTTGCGCTCACGCAACGGCGGCAGATAAATGGGGAAAACATTCAGGCGGTAATAGAGGTCTTCACGAAAAATGCCTTCACTCACCAACTTTTCCAGGTCCCGGTGGGTGGCGGCCAAAAGACGCACGTCGGCTTTGAGGGTGGCATTGCCCCCCAGACGGGTGAACTCCCGCTCCTGGATGACCCGCAAAAGCTTGAGCTGCACGGTGGGGCTCAAGTCGCCGATTTCATCCAGAAAGACGGTGCCCCCCTGTGCCACCTCAAAGCGTCCTGACTTGCGGCTCAAGGCCCCGGTGAAGGCCCCCTTCTCGTGGCCGAAAAGCTCGCTTTCCACCAGGGTTTCCGGCAGGGCCGCCAGGTTTACCTTGATAAAAGGTTTGGTGGCCCGCTGGCTGTTGTAGTGGATGGCATTGGCCACCAGTTCCTTGCCGGTGCCGGATTCCCCCCGGATGAGGATGGTGGCGTTGCTGGGAGCCACCCGGGTGATCATCTCGAAGACCTGGCGCATGCGGGAGCTGGTGCCCACCAGATTGCCCACCTGGTAGCGGGCCTGGAGGGCGCCTTTGAGCTTCAGATTCTCATCCCGGAGCGCGTCCTTTTCCTGGTCGATGAGCAAAAGATTGTTGCCCGCCTGGGCGATGATGGAGGCGATGATGGTGAGCAGGCGCACGTCCCGGTCGAGATTCAGTTCCTGATAGCGCCGGTCCACGGACAAGGCCCCGATGGTCTGGTGATTGATTTTAATGGGCACGCAGATGAAGGACAGCTCGTCTTTGGCTTTGCCCCGGGAGCGGGTGCGATTCAGGAACAGGGGTTCCTGGCTGACCCGGGGAACCACCATGGGCTCGCCGGTTTCCACCACCCGGCCGGTGACGCCCTCCCCCAGCTTATAGCGCCCCCGGCGCCGGGCTTCGGCAGTGAGGCCCTGGGCCACCTCAATCTGGATTTCGTTGGTCTCGGGGGTGAGGATGGTGATGGTGCCCCGCTCCATGCCCAGGCTTTGGGCCAGGATTTTCAAAATGTCCTGGAGATTGCGGGCCAGGGGGCCGGGAGCATTCAGTATCTGAGTAATCTCGAAGAGCAAGGGGAGCTCCTCAATGGCTTTGCCCGACTGCGAATCCAGGATGGTCAAGGGATCTTTTTCTGCCACAATCAACCTACCTTACCCGAAAAGAGAGCAAGAGTCATGCCATCAAGGTTTTAGGATAAGATAACGAAAAATATGTAACATATTTGCACGATAACATCAATTTCGAAAAACATATTTATACATATTTGTAAATAGCAATAGTACAAGCTCTTCCAAACGGTAAATTGCCTCCGGGGGCTTTCTCCTTGACACGATTAGGTATTCAAAATATTGTAAACTTTAAGAAAAGTTTTTAAAAACGCTGGGGGGCCAGAAAGCGTGCCCGTCCCCCGGCAGCCTTCCCATGATGTCATAATGGATAATCACCGGCATGAAAGCGCCAGCCTGTTAACCCAGGCCGGGCATGGGTTTGTGGCCTTCCTGGACTACATGGGGGACTTGTCCATCTTTTTCGCCGAGGCCTGCCGCAGCCTGGTGGTCCCACCCTGGTTTGTCCGGGAAACCATTGCCCAGATGTATCATCTGGGGGTCAAATCCCTTCCCCTGGTGCTGGTGGCCGCCTTTGCCCTGGGTATGGTCCTGGCCATGCAGGGCCTGAAAGTGTTGAGTTGGTTCGGGGCCGGCAACTATATCGCTACGCTGGTGGCCATGTCCATGGTGCGGGAACTGGGGCCCATCATCGCCGGCATCATGGTGGCGGCCCGGGGCGGCGCGGGCATGGGCGCGGAACTGGGCTCCATGCGGGTCACCAGTCAGATTGACGCGCTCACCGTGTCCGCGGTAAATCCCATCAAATACCTGGTGGTCACCCGCCTGGTGGCCTGTATGTTGATTCTGCCGCTTTTGACGGTGTTCGCCAACATTATCGGCATCCTGGGG
>JBAQHL010000040.1:0-1587 GCA_049288295.1 Desulfobaccales bacterium | reverse complement strand
CCTCACCCCAGCCCTCTCCCCCCCGCCGGGGGGAGAGGGGGGATGAGCGCGGTCTTGGCTTTATTCCCTCTCCCCCAATGGGGGAGAGGGTCAGGGTGAGGGGGAAATAATTACTTGCTGCTCTTCTCCATGAATACGTTAACGTAATTTATGAACCGCTGTCCTTAGCCTCGCGGCTGCATTCTGCCAGAGGCTCAATCGGTCTGCTTTTTGATCGCGACTTGGCATTACTGCGGCCCTAGGTCTCCTAAATCCGGCGCCGCGCCCCCCAGACGGAAAAAACCAAAGGAGCGCCGCCAGTTGCCCCGACAAGACATTATCTTCCCCTCAGGCCGGTCAGGCGCCCCTCAGCCTCGCCATCGTCTTTGCATGAAATACCAAAGGCTTAGACAAGGCCAAAAACAAAGGCTTGAAGCCAATCCGGGCTTTTGGTAATAATTGCGGGTAAAGGCGGATCGCCATGGTTCGCGCATACGCCCGGTTTTCCGGGAACAGCCTGAGGGGGGGAAATTCCATTATGACTCGCGCAGTCCGTGTTTTCTTCTGCATTGTCGTCTTATCACTGCTTTTTGGCGGCGCCGCGGCGCAGGCGGCCGATGAGGCCGCAGTGCCGGTGCTCTGCTACCACCGCTTCGGCCCCACCAGGGCCGACAGCATGACCGTCACCACCCAGGTCTTCGAAGAACAGATGAAGTGGCTCAAAGACAACGGCTACACGGTCATCCCCATGAAGACCCTGGTGAGCTATTTGAAGGGCGAAGGCCCGGCGCCGCCGCCCAAATCGGTGGTCATCACCGCGGACGACGCCCACAAGACGGTGTACAGCGACATGTGGCCGGTTTTGCGCAAGTACAATTTCCCCGCCACCATATTCATTTATCCGTCCTGCGTCTCCAACCCCAGGGCCCCTTATGCCATGACCTGGGAGCAGTTGGCGGAACTCCAGAAGACGGGGATGTTCGACATGCAGTCCCACACCGTCTACCACCCCAATTTTAAAAAGGAAAAAAAGAAGCTTAAGCCCGAGGCCTATCAGAAGCTGGTTAATGAACAATTGACCAAGTCCAAGGCCATGGTAGAAAAACGCTTCGGCACCACGGTGGACCTGTTGGCCTGGCCCTTTGGCATCTATGACGACGAACTGGAAAAAGCCGCGGCCCAGAACGGCTACGTGGTGGCCTTCAGCATTGACCGCCGCCATGCCAAAAAATCCGAGAAAAACATGTCCCAGCCCCGCTACTTGATGGTCAACGGCGACGGCACCAAGAATTTTGCCAGAATCATCACCGGTCAGGCCCAGGAAAAGGGACACAAGACCTATTAGAGGAAAAAGGAGACAGGCTTGAAAAGATTTATTTCCGGTCTCGTTATTCTTGTCGGGGTTATGCTGGTGGCCAACCTGGCCCTGGCCCAGGAAAGCAAAGCGCCCCAGGCTGCTCCCCCGCAGGCCGGGGAAGCCCCCAAGGCCCCGGAGCAGCCCGCCGGACCCAAGCCCTATACCGGCAAGGTGGTTGACGCCGTCACCAAGGCGCCCATTGAGGGCGCGCCCGTCACCCTGGGCGATAAAATGGTGCGCACCAACAAGGA